>NZ_WPDC01000026.1:0-44733 GCF_035615595.1 Vibrio sp. R-1
TGAACAGTAAAAAAACAAAAACCGGCCATATTCCAGCCGGTTTAAGAGAGTCATTGACGATGCGATTACATCACCGCAGCAATGCCTTGGCACAAGGGTAGCATGTTTGATTTGGTCATCCCCGCTACGCTGATGCGGCCAGAGCCGACGATATAGATACCCAACTCTGATTTGAGGCGTGCAACTTGCTCTTTGCTTAGGCCAGAGAAAGAGAACATGCCGTTTTGACGCTCGATAAAGCTAAAGTCAGCGTCTACACCCACTTCTTTCAATGTGTTAACGAAAAGTACGCGCATCTCTTGAATACGTTCACGCATTTCCGCGACTTCGGCTTCCCATTCTGCGCGTAATTCTGGGTTGTTCAGAATATAAGTGACAACGGCAGCACCGTGAGCCGGTGGGTTTGAGTAGATAGAGCGGATAATCGCTTTAACTTGTGAGAACGCCGTTTCTGCAACGGTTGTTGAAGGTGCAACCAGCGTGAAGGCACCGACACGTTCGTTGTACAAGCCAAAGTTCTTTGAGAAAGAGCTGGCAACCAGAATCTCAGAGTTGTATTTCGCAAAAATACGTAGGCCAGCCGCGTCTTCTTCCACACCTGAAGCAAAGCCTTGGTAAGCAAAGTCAAACAGAGGCAGTAAGCCTTTGTCAGCCACCAATTTCGCCAGTACTTCCCACTCTTGCTCTGTTGGGTCAATACCCGTTGGATTGTGGCAGCAGCCGTGCAGTAAAACCACATCGCCTTTCTCTGCCTGCTCTAAATCTGCCAGCATAGCGGCAAAATCTTTGTCTTTGGCTTTGGCATCATAATAAGCGTATTGCGTAGTTTCTAAGCCAGCGGCATTGAACACACCGTGATGGTTAGCCCAAGTTGGGTTACTGATCCAGACTTTCACATCGCCCAGTTGACGCTTAATAAATTCACCCGCCACACGCAGCGCACCAGTGCCACCAGGGGCTTGCGCTGTTTTTGCCAGTTTTTGTGTCACTATGTCCGAATTCGCGCCGAACAGCAGTTTTTGTACTGCTAAACCGTACTCAGCTGTCCCTTCAATCGTGAGATAAGATTTGGTTTTCTCTGACTCAAGCAGTGCGGCTTCTGCTTTCTTTACAGTAGCGAGAACCGGGGTTTCACCTGCTTCATTCTTATAAATACCTACACCGAGGTTAATTTTGTCGGTACGAGGGTCTTTTTTGAACTCTTCAGTTAAACCTAGGATAGGGTCAGCGGGAGCGGCAACGACTTTTTCGAACATAAAGCACATCCATGTCAAGTTAGGGTGGGAAGGGATGATTGAACTCATCAAAATTTACCGTATTTATACCTCCCTCGTATTCAGGTGACAACAGCACCTGAAAGAAAATATCGAAAAATTTTTACTTGGCTGAAAAACTGGGAATAGTCGGTCATTTGTGATGTAAAAGCCTTAGGCTTTTCAGCCTAAGGCGAGATGAATTTTTGTCCGGTTATTGAGGTAATACATCAATAAGATAAGATTTGGCGATGTTCAGATCATTACGTATTAAATTTTCATTTCTTTCCATCGTCATGGATTGAGCATTCGCAAAGCAGAGCGTCGCCAACACCGCTGCAGCTTCAAGTAGGAAGGGTATAACTACAACCTTATGCGGCATCTTTAAAGTGTGCTGCAATAGCTACGAACTTTTCCTCAACTGCGAGAAAAGCCTCGACCACGGCAGGATCAAAATGGTGACCACTGCCTTCGACAATAATGGCTTTGGCTTTGTCATGACTAAAAGCCGGTTTATAAACCCGAGCTGAAATCAAGGCATCATACACATCGGCTAACGCCATTAAGCGACCGGAAAGCGGGATGGCTTCTCCTTGTAATTGCGCCGGATAACCCGTGCCATCCCATTTTTCGTGGTGAGTGAGGGCAATTTCTTTGGCAATAGCGAGGAAGGAGCTCGTCCCTAAATGGCGCTCAGCAATCGCAAGTGCTTGAGCCCCGATACGCGGATGCTCTTTCATGACGGTGAACTCCTCATCGGTCAGTTTGCCAGGTTTGAGCAGAACCGAATCTGGAATGCCAACCTTGCCTACATCATGCAATGGCGCGGATTTGTAGAGTAGTTCGATATAAGCCGGGGTTAACAGCGTTGAATATTGGGGAAAAGCAGCGAGATATTCTGCTAACGCTTTGACGTATTCTTGAGTGCGAAGAATATGTGCCCCTGTCTCGTTATCTCGTGATTCCGCAAGAGCCGATAAGCTGACGATAGCCACATCACGTGTGGTTTTGACCTCATTTTGCGTAGCTTCTAAGCTGTCTAACATCTGATTGGTCAACATGGCGACATTGCCTAACTCATCGTTAGAGTAGACGGGAAGGCGCACTTGGAGGTTGCCTTGTGTCACGGCTTGCAATGAGCGCTCCTGATGGTCGAGGATCTCTTTCATCACTCGACTCCAGAGAACGAGAATGGCCGTGATGTAGCCGCCTAACACCAAGGACAAAAAGGCAAACTCTTTCACAATGCTGATCTTGCCACTGCCATCAAGTAGGCGCGCAGGGTTATTTTCCAGCCAGTGAATATCTTTGATTGCGACCATGCTGAGCATCACTGTCAGTGTGCTGATTAAAAGGACGATCAAGCCAATCAGCTGTTTGACTAAGGAACGTCGCTCATCAGAAGAGAGAGCAAGGTTCTGACTTTGAGGCATTTGGCGCAGCGTTCTTAACTTACTGCTTAATTGCAATAACGCTCCGGTGAAGAAACCAAATAAGGTCATTCCAAACAGTACTTTTAAATTACTGTCTAACGTGAACTGGTATTGCAGATTGTAGTAAAGCGCTAAAGGCAGACTCATTGCGAAGAGGAGTGCCGTGTCCAATTGGATAAATTGCTGCTTTCTTGCCCAAATGTGCTGGCGAAGCAGAGTATGCCGAATCAGCCATGCGAGAATGAAGACAGCACCCACCTGAGTGGCGATTTCACGAGTGCTTAATGTCGCGAGAAAAGGACAGACTCGGCTTGTGTAAAGCGCAAAGAGCACTCCAGCAAGCGCATAGAGTCCAAACGTCAGTGGGGCATGGTAAATCGTGTTTTTCATAGCAAGTGATAGAACCCAAATGGTCAATAAGTTACGGCTAGTTAAGTATAAGCAGCATCATTAAAGTGAGTGTGATTTATTATCATTTTGAATAAAGGCGCGGATTCTATAGACATTGCTGGGTGATGACCACTTTAAAACGAACATTTTTTGAGTGGTCGTATCAGAGTGTAACGATTGAGAGGAGCAATAATTGCTTTTTGTATCAAGGAATACTGTTAAGATACGCCCTGTAGTCGGGGAGCCTGAGAGCGTATATACCCTTCTTACTTGAAGCTGCAGCGGTGTTGGCTACGTTCGTTCACCCCAATCACATAGTTTATCTATGCTCATGGGGATGAACTCACTTGCCGCCTACCTGCAACTCCAAGTCGTTTGGGGATAGAATCGATTTGGAGATGTTATGTCATCAAATGCAAAAAAAATCGGCCTGATCGCCTGTACGGGTGTGGTGGCTGGCAACATGATGGGCAGTGGCATTGCACTGCTTCCTTCTACGCTAGCAAGCGTAGGTTCAATTTCCATTTATAGCTGGCTGATCTGCATTGTTGGTGCACTCAGTCTGGCGTTTGTGTTTGCTCGTTTGGCAACCAAAAACCCGCAAGAGGGTGGCCCGATTGCTTATGCAGGGGAAGTGTCACCGGTGTTTGGTTTCCAAACGGGCGTGCTTTACTACCACGCTAACTGGATTGGTAATTTGGCGATTGCGATTACCGGTGTTTCTTACCTTTCGGTGTTCTTCCCGGTGCTGAATAACCCGATCCCTGCTGGTTTAGCGACCATTGCTTCGGTTTGGCTATTTACCTTAGTCAACTTGCTTGGGGGTAGCTGGGTAAGCCGCTTATGTACCATTGGTTTGGTGCTGATTTTGATCCCTGTAGTCGGTACGGCTCTGTTTGGTTGGACGCACTTTGACAGCGCGCTCTACAGCCAAAACTGGAATGTGTCTGCTGGTAGCGATGGCCATGCGGTGATCACTGCAGTGCTGATCTGTCTGTGGTCTTTCGTGGGTGTCGAATCGGCAGCGGTTTCTTCCGGTATGGTCGAAAACCCCAAACGCACGGTACCACTGGCAACCATGTTAGGTACTGGTCTTGCGGGCCTTATCTATGTGCTATCAACTCAAATGATCAGCGGTATGTTCCCTGCCTCTGAAGTGGCGGCATCGGGTGCACCTTTTGCACTGGCGACCACGGCACTGTTTGGTAGCTGGACTGCGCCATTCGTGTCTGCCTTTACTGCACTAGCGTGTTTCACGTCACTTGGCTCTTGGATGATGCTGGTCGGCGAAGCGGGCAAACGTGCCGCTAACGATGGTAACTTCCCGAAAGTGTTCGGTGAAACCGATCGCAACGGTGTGCCGAAAAAAGGTCTGCTGATTGCTTCCAGCATGATGACACTGCTGATGCTGGTACTGATGTTCTTCAGCTCAGAAACTGCGCACGCTTCCGATCTGTTTAACCAACTGACTACCGATGCGGTTCTGCTGACCATGCTGCCTTATTTCTACTCCAGCATTAACCTGATCCGCTTCGAAGGCATGACCACTCGCAATACGTTTGTGATGTTGTTCTCCGGTATTGCCAGCTTGTTCTGTATGGTGGCGCTGGCCGGTGCAGAGGGTTCAACCCTGACTGCAACCTTCATCATGTCGCTGATTATTTTGATGTTCTACAGCAAAAAAGCGGGTCTGGATAAATACCTCGAGACTCATCCACAACAAGCTTCGGCTCAGTTCTGATTGACCTTGCTGGCGTCTGCCACGCCAGCTTTCTGAATTCACTATGGCGCTCGTCTTACTCACTGTGCAGTGCACAGAGAGCGCCTTTTTTCGCCTTGGAGATGTCCAAATGAATATTTTCGCTATCTTGAACCACATGGGTGTGTTCTTTAAAGAAGAGCCTGTTCGCCAACTGCATGCAGCATTAGAAAAAGCCGGTTACGACGTGGTTTATCCGGTGGATGACAAAGATCTGATCAAGATGATTGAGATGAACCCACGCATTTGCGGCGTGCTGTTCGACTGGGATAAATACTCGCTAGAGCTGTGTGAGCGCATCAGTAAAGTCAATGAAAAACTGCCTGTGCACGCCTTTGCTAACGAGCAATCGACGTTAGATATTTCGCTAACCGACCTGCGCCTCAACGTGCATTTCTTCGAATACGCTCTGGGCATGGCCGACGATATCGCCATCAAGATCAATCAAGCGACTCAAGAGTACAAAGACGCGATCATGCCTCCGTTTACTAAGGCGCTGTTCAAATATGTAGAAGAGGGTAAATACACCTTCTGTACTCCGGGCCATATGGGTGGTACTGCGTTCCAGAAAAGCCCTGTTGGCAGCATTTTCTACGATTTCTACGGTCCAAATACCTTCAAAGCGGACGTATCGATTTCGATGCCAGAACTGGGTTCACTGCTCGATCACTCTGGCCCACACAAAGAAGCGGAAGAGTACATCGCACGCACGTTCAATGCCGATGCCTCTTACATCGTGACCAACGGCACATCGACCTCGAACAAGATCGTCGGTATGTTCTCAGCGCCTGCGGGCAGCACAGTGCTGGTGGATCGTAACTGTCATAAGTCATTGACTCACTTAATGATGATGACGGACGTCACCCCCATTTACTTCCGTCCAACCCGTAACGCTTACGGCATTCTCGGTGGTATTCCACAGAGCGAATTCAGCCGTGAAGTGATTGCAGAGAAAGTGGCAAACACTCCGGGTGCGAGCGCGCCAAGCTACGCGGTGATCACCAACTCGACTTACGATGGCCTGCTGTACAACACTCAGTTCATCAAAGAGTCTCTGGATTGCAAACACATCCACTTCGACAGTGCATGGGTGCCTTACACTAACTTCAACCGTATTTATGAAGGCAAATGCGGCATGAGTGGCGAAGCGATGCCGGGCAAAGTGTTCTACGAAACACAGTCCACCCACAAACTGCTGGCGGCGTTCTCACAAGCTTCGATGATTCATGTCAAAGGTGAGTTTGATCGCGAGTCGTTCAACGAAGCGTTCATGATGCACACCTCAACCTCACCGCAGTACGGCATTGTGGCTTCGACGGAAACCGCTGCGGCGATGATGCGTGGCAACACCGGCCGTAAGCTGATGCAGGACTCTATCGATCGTGCGATTCGCTTCCGTAAAGAGATCAAACGCCTGAAAGGCGAGAGCGAAGGCTGGTTCTTCGATGTTTGGCAACCCGAGAACATTGAGACCACCGAGTGCTGGAAACTCGATCCAAACCAAGATTGGCACGGCTTCAAGAATCTTGATGACAACCACATGTACCTTGACCCCATCAAAATCACTCTGCTGACTCCGGGAATGAGCAAAGATGGCGAATTGGAGCAGAGCGGTATTCCGGCATCACTGGTCTCTAAATACCTTGATGAACACGGTATCGTGGTTGAGAAAACTGGCCCTTACAACCTGCTGTTCCTGTTCTCTATCGGTATTGATAAGTCAAAAGCGATGCAGTTGCTGCGCGGCTTGACGGAGTTCAAACGCGGTTATGATTTGAACCTGACCATTCGTACCATGCTGCCTTCACTGTACCGTGAAGACCCAGCTTTCTACGAAGGCATGCGTATTCAAGAGTTGGCGCAAGGCATTCACGATTTAACCCGTAAATACCAACTGCCAGAGCTGATGTACAAAGCGTTCGATGTGCTGCCAGAGATGAAAGTCACGCCACACGTGGCATGGCAACAAGAGCTGCGTGGTCAAACCGAAGAAATTCTGCTGAACGACATGGTTGGCCGAGTAAGTGCCAATATGATCCTGCCTTATCCTCCAGGCGTGCCATTGGTACTGCCTGGTGAAATGGTGACAGACAGCTCTCGTCCAGTGTTGGATTTCTTGGAAATGCTGTGTGAAATCGGCGCGCATTACCCAGGTTTTGAGACCGATATTCACGGTTTGTATCGCCAAAAAGATGGCTCTTATACCGTGAAAGTGCTGAAAGACTAAGCCAGCTTGAATCACCCTATAAAGACAGCGTAATTCCCCAATGGACGCTGATACACAGAGAGAGCCTCACGGCTCTCTCTTTTTTTATGGTGCAATTTAGGTGAAAAGCGTCGTCGCGGGATCAGATTTTAAACACCGCTAAGCTGCGAGCCAGATGCTGGCCATTTTCCATCAACTGTTCACTGGCGGCTGCCACTTGGTTAGCTTGAGCTGAGGCTTGGGTGCTGTGCTCGGCAATCTGGGTGAGGTTACGGGTAATTTCGTCGGTAGCCTCGGATTGCTGGGCGCTCGCGCCTGCGATATGTTGGTTGAAGGACAAAATGGTTTTGATCTGCGCTTCAATCTCATTGAGCATCTGTTGCGCTTGCTCGGCTTGCTGTTGCGTCACCCGTGATTGCTGCTGGGTTTGCGTCATGGATTGGCTGACGCTCTGCGCTTTTTTCTGTAACTGAGCAATGATTTGCTCAATCTCATTGGTGCTGGCTTGGGTGCGAGTGGCGAGGGTGCGCACTTCATCGGCGACCACAGCAAAGCCGCGGCCTTGCTCACCAGCACGCGCCGCTTCAATCGCCGCATTCAGTGCCAGTAAGTTGGTCTGCTCGGCCACACCACGGATCACTTCCAAGACTGCACTGACCGATTGCGTTTCACTGGCCAGCACTTGAGTTTCTTGTTCGGTACGGGTCAGTTGATCGCGCAAGCTCTGCATTTGAGTCGAGGTGAGTGTGATCATTTCGCGCCCTTGGCTGGCCGCTTGATTGGCACTGTGCGCTGCTTGTTCAGCCTGATGGGCAGATTGCGCGACTTCTTGATTGGACGCATGCAACTGATTCATGGCGGAAGCGACGGTATCCACCGCTTGGTGCTGGTCATACGCTTTGCTGGATGCACTTTGCGCTACTTGAGTCAGTTCATCGGCAGAGCCCGTCACGCTTTCGGTGATTGGGGTAATTTCTTGAATAATATGTCGAATTTTATTGGTGAACAGGTTAAAGGCTTGCGCGATTTGTGCCAGTTCATCTTTTCCCGTCACGGTTAATTGGCGAGTAAGATCCCCTTCACCTTGGGCGATATTTTTCAGCGTTGCGAGTGTCTCTTCGCAAGGTTGAGTGATGCTGCGCCCAATCAAGCTGGCAAGCGTAATCAAGACCAGCAGCGTGCCCACAACCCAAACCAGTATTGAGCTCAGGCGCTGCATCACCAGCGCATTCACATCATCGACATAGATGCCCGTGCCGATAATCCAGCCCCAAGGTTTGAACAGTTTGACGTAAGAGACTTTATCGACGGGTTGTTCGGCACCCGGTTTAGGCCACTGATACTCGACCACACCATGCTGATTTCTTTGGGTGACATTGACCATTTCGACGAATAAAGCTTTGCCGTTCGGGTCTTTAAAGCTGCGCAGATCTTTGCCATTCAAATCCGGTTTCATCGGATGCATCACCATGGCAGGCTGCGCATCATTAATCCAGAAGTAGTCGTTCGCGCCATAACGCAGTTGAGCTATCGCTTGTTTTGCCGTGTTTTGTGCTTGTTCGGTCGTGAGTGTGCCTTGGGTAGCTTGCTGAGCATAGTGCTCAAGTAGTGTGTAAGCACTTTCGACTAAATGCTGAGTTTGAACTTGCTTTTCTTGCATCAGGTCGTGTCGATAATCTTTGACCATAATGGCAAACGGTATTGCCAGCAGTACCAGAATCACCACAGTGAGCAGAAATAAGCGATTACGGATTGAGAGGTGGCGCAGGCTAACGGAAGTCATAAACATCACTCCTTGAGATATGACACGCATGATGAATATTTCATGGTACGCAAGACTGTAACAGATTGTTTTCAGAGCGGTAAATGCGACTAAAGAGGCAAAGTGGTGAAGTTGTGCACGATGTCGAATTTCGCTTCAAGTCCGCAGCAGAAATGTGAAAGCGCGCAATCAGTGAGCGCCAGCGTCACCAAAGGTTGCAGCGACGTGGGCTGCAACCTATGTGGTTAGATTGTCGGGTGCGACGAGGTCGCCGTGGGGAGTCAATTAACCAAAAATGGCGAACAGTGTGGTCGCGACACTGCCACCTATCAATAGCCATCCTGCTCGTTTCGGGGAGCCGTGGAGTTTGGTCCACATCAGTAAACTGGTCAGAGCAAGCAGGAGCATGGCAACCGCCGCAAGGTCGGAAAACAGCTGCCAGCCCAGACCCGTTCCCATTCCGCGATGCAAGCGGTTAAGCACAGCGGCCCAGTTGGCTTTTTGATGCTGAGCTTGAATGACTAAGGTGCCGGGTACGTATTGGGCGCTAAAGGTATCGGTCACGCTGGTGGCACGCGCTTCCCAGCGCGCCGGGATCAATAACGGCTGGTGTGGCGTGGGCAACTGCTGAGCGGCGATCTCGCGTATCGTCCACTCATGTTCGCCATATTCGGTATTGAGCTGCGCTTGAAAAGTGCTGACTGAATCGATGGGGTCAGTCAGCGAGAGTTGCCATTCACTTTTGCTGGTGTGTGGCCCAGGCAGTGGCCAGACTGCGCGGTGAGATAACCAAAGGCCAGTGAGGCCATACAACAGCATTAAGAGCAGGGTGAAGAAGCCGCACCACGCATGAAGGCGGCGGATCCATTTATTGTTGTGTAGAGGCAGGCGTCGACGTTGCATAATCAAGCTGGCCGTTAGGCCAGCTCTCCTGTGGTTATCCCCTTTGACTTGCCGCTGCATGCCAAATGGGGATCAATCGTTTAGAACTGGTAAGACGCTGTGAGGTAGAACTCACGCGGTGCACCCGGCTGAATTTGTGTGCTGCTGGTGGCACTCAGGTAGTAATCCTTATCGAGCAGGTTTTCTACGCTCAGTTGAGTGCGCCAAGCTTGCCATTGGTAGCCGAGACGTGCATCGAAACGGGCATAACCGGGCAGTTTAGTGGTGTTAGTACGATCGGCATAGCGATCGCCGACCGCCACAAAACCGGTCTCACCAAACCAACCATCGCTTGCTGATTGATAAGCGACAAACAGCTCACCATTGAGGCGCGATACGTTGGTTGGGCGTTTACCTTGCTCACTGGCATCAGCTTCGACGTATTTTGCATCTTGCAGGCCAATGCCGCCACGCAGAGAAAATTCATCGGTGAGAAGTGCACGGCTGCTCAGCTCAATACCATCAGTACGTTGTAATCCGGTGAGAATAATACGCTCCTGATCATTCGGATCACGCATACGGCGGTTGTACATTTCTAAGCGATAGACGGATAAAGTGGTTGAGATGCGGCCCTCTAGCCAATCGCTTTTGACGCCAGTTTCATACAGGCGTGAGTGCTCAGGATCGAGGTGGTTATGTTTGTCTCCCGGCGTAATGCCAATAACGCCACCACCAACCGGAGAATAGGTTTGTGAGTAGGAAGCGTACAACGCATGCTCTTGCACAGGGGTCCATACCACACCTAAACGTGGGCTTAAGCTGTTGGATGAGATGGTCTCTTCTTTATGGGTATCGTGGCGATGAGTGGTGACGGTGAAATCATCGTGACGCAGACCTGCCAACACAATCCAATCACCCCATTGCAGTTGATCTTGGACATAAATACCGTAGCTCCGCACTTTATGAGTGGCATCACTAGATACTGACATAGGTCCGTTGTAGGTCGGCAGTGACTCAGGTTGGTACAGGTTGCCACTCGGGATGCTATTGGCGTTGCGATACAGTTTCGGCGAGCGCTCTTGCCAGCCCTGCTCTAGACCGATCAGAATTCGGTGGGCAATTGGGCCTGTGTTGAAGGTGCCTTCTGTTTCGGTATTGCTGATCAGGTTGTTGGCTTGCAGATCTTGTTGGAAGCGTTGACGCGTGACTTGGTCGCCACTGACGCGAGCTACGTAAGTGTTATCAAATTGGCTATCGAGCTTGGTGTAGCTCAGTTGTTGGCGCAGTTGCCATTCTGGGTGGAAGGCCCAAGTAATGCGTGAGCGCGTGGTGGCCACATCATCATCAATAAAGTCACGGCTGGTATCGCTGTAAACACTGCTCGCAGGAACCTCAGCAGGAGAGCCGTTCACCGCCGGAATACCACGATCTGGCACGCGATTATGGGAGTGTTGCTCATACTGGATAAGCCAGCTCACATCATCATTGATGTCCCAGTTCAGAGACGGAGCAAGCAAAGTGCGTTTGCCTTCCACGCCATGGCGGAAACTGCCGTAATCTTCTTGAGCAATATTGAGGCGAACTTGTACTTGCTGATTGACCTCACCATTGAGATCCGCGGCAAGGCGTTGGTAATCATGGCTGCCAATGCGTGCAGAAACGCTCGCGGCATCACCTGCGTGTGGCACTTTGCTGACGCGGTTGACGATCCCCCCTGTACTACCACGGCCATACAACACCGCCGCTGGGCCTTTGAGAACTTCGATACGCTCGATGTTGCCGAGATCGCGGGTGTACTGCATATCATCACGAAAACCATCGAGATAAAAATCGTTGCTGGCGGAAAATCCACGAATATTGATGCCGTCAAAACGGGTATCGCCGTTGGCGTTGACCCCCGGTACCCCAGCTAAAGCTTCGCTTAGGCTGGGAGCGCCAAATGCGGTCAACTCTTCCGCTGAAAGTGAATCAATGGTTTGCGGCACCAGTTTAGCCGGTGTGGCGGTGCGGGTTGCGGTGGCGACTTCGGGCAGTTGGCTTTGTTGACTGGTGATGACCAAGGTTTCTTGTTCGGCATGGGCGGGGGCACAAGCGGCGAAAACGGCCAGACTGACCCAGGTTCTTGAGCGAGTAAAATGAGACATGAAGGATTAACTCTATTTATTATTGACGAATAATGTCAGTGGCAAACATTCGCCACAAAAATGAATCGCAAATGATAGTAATTTTCATTATTGATTCAAGTGTTATTTGTGCATTTCATCCTTGTAGGTGATATCTCATTCTGCTCAACGAGTTAACGCGCAATATAAAAAAGACCAAACGGAGCGTTTGGTCTTTGGTGGGGGAACGAGTTGAAAAAGCTTATACGTTGCGTACGAGCTCGGCGAGGGTATCCCAGTCGCCTTTGTCCATCAGGTCAGTTGGTACCATCCAAGTGCCGCCACACGCGACAACCGATTTGAGCGCCAGATACTCTTGCGCATTGTTTGGATTGATACCACCCGTTGGCATAAAGCTCACTGGGTACACCGCGCTCAGCGCTTTCAGCATCGCAATGCCGCCAGATGGCTCGGCCGGGAAGAACTTCAGGGTACGCAGACCCATTTCCATCGCTTGCTCAACCAAACTTGGGTTGTTGACGCCCGGAATGATCGCGATATTGCGCTGCTGACAATATTTCACTGTGGTCGGGTTCAGACCCGGGCTCACGATGAAATCAGCTCCCGCCGCAATCGCTTCATCCACTTGCGCTGTCGTGAGTACAGTGCCTGCGCCAATCAGCAGGTCTGGATACGCCTCACGCATGATGCGAATCGATTCCGCGGCTGCAGCGGTGCGGAAAGTGACTTCTGCACAAGGCAAACCGTTTTCAACCAGCACTTTGGCCAGTGGCAGTGCGTGGGCGACATCATTAATCGCAATAACAGGGACAATTTTGATCGCTCGTAAGCGTTGTTCAATGGTCATGAGTCCATACCTCTACAGAATAAAGCTGAGTGTTGCCACAATCAGGAAGGCGATACCGCCCAACAGGGTTTCCATCACAGTCCACGTTTTTAGAGTGGTTTTCTCATCCATCTCCATCAAACGCGACACTAGCCAGAAACCAGAATCGTTAAAGTGTGAAAGCACAGTAGCACCGCCGGCAATCGAAATCACGATAAAGCACAGGTCAAGCTCAGACAGGCCTGTGGTCGCCGCCACCGTCGGTGCAATCAGGGCTGCCGTCGTGGTTAGAGCGACCGTGGCCGAACCTTGCGCGACACGCAAACAGGTGGAAATCACAAATGCTGCAATCACAATCGGCATACCGGTATCCGACAGCACGCCAGCCAGTGCGCTACCAATGCCGCTTGCGCGCAGTACGCCACCGAACATGCCGCCCGCACCGGTGACTAAAATTACCGCGCAGATGGGGGCAAGCGAATCACCACACAGTTTTTCTAGGCGTGCCATGCCGTAATCTTTGGCGAACGCTGCGATACAGACGAGCAGAGTGATCAGCAGAGCAATCGGCGTTTTACCCAGCATACGCAGGAATTCGACTGCGGGAGCTTTACCATCAATCATGCCCGCGACCGCAAGGGTGTTCAAACCGGTATCCATAAAAATCAGCAGCACTGGCAGTACCAGAATGGTCATGACCGTGGCAAATTTTGGTAGCTTGGCTTCGTCAATGATCGCATCGGTATTGAAGAAGGCTTTCGACAAAGGAATATCGAATTTCTTACCGGCATACAGACCAAATAGGTAAGCGCCCAAGTACCAAGTCGGGATGGCTACGAGTAAGCCAACAATCAGCAGCAAGCCGATGTTTGCGCCGAGCAGTTCTGCCGCGGCAACTGGCCCCGGATGCGGTGGCACAAAGGCGTGCATGACCGCAAACGCACCGGCGGAAGGCAGCGCGTATTTAAGGGGGGAGCCACCAAAGCGTTTCGCGACGCTGAAGATGATCGGCATCATCACAATCAGGCCCGCATCAAAGAAGATGGGGAAGCCAAACAGTAGTGATGCCACACCGAGCGCAAACGGTGCGCGCTGCTCGCCAAAGCGGCCGATCAGCGTGTCTGCCAGCACTTTCGCACCGCCCGTCACTTCCAAGATTTTACCAATCATAGCGCCAAGGCCGACCAGCAGCGCGACCGAAGCCAGCGTGCCACCAAAGCCTGTCATCATGGTCGACACCACTTTGTCAGACGCCACGCCAGTGGCGATCGCAGTGCCTAAACTGACTAAGGTCAGTGAAGCAAAAGCGTGGATTTTAAAACGAATAATCAGCAGCAGTAGCGCAATAATGGCGACCGCCGCCACGGTTAATAGATACGTAGGATCAGAGGTTTGTAGTAAGGGGTCCATGAGTTCACCGTCCAGATTTATAGTTTGTGTTATAGCTCACATTTAGTGAAGTTACCGGTAACATGTTACCCATAACATGAATAAGATAAACCCATATTTCGAAGTGAATTTTAAAAATGCGATCACGCGCAAGTTTGGTTTTAAGGAGTCGTTATGGCCGGTAGTAGCATCATTGTGATGGGGGTTTGTGCTTGCGGTAAAAGCACCATTGGTGAGTTATTGGCAAAGCAGACTGGGCGAAAATTCATTGATGGCGATGATCTTCATCCGCGTGCCAATATTCAGAAAATGGCCTCCGGCCAGCCGCTCAATGATGAAGATCGTAAACCTTGGTTAGAGCGCATCCGCGATGCCGCTTACAGCCTCGAAAGCAAAAACGAACATGGGGTGATTGTCTGCTCGGCACTCAAAAAGCAGTACCGTGACCAGATCCGCGAAGGCAACCAAAACGTGACCTTCTTGTTCTTGGATGGCTCGAAAGAACTGATCATGGAGCGTATGCGTGCTCGCCAAGGCCATTTCATGAAAGAGAACATGGTCAACAGTCAGTTTGAAACCTTAGAGCGCCCTGATGGTGAGCCGCAAACCCTGATTATCCCTATTGATTGTTCAGTGCAGGAAGTGGTGAGCTGTGCCATTCAAGCGCTGCAAGAGCAGGAGGGTCTATGATTCATCCTATTTTAGCCAAGGTCACTCAAAACCTGATTGAGCGTAGCCGTGAAGCACGTGCGGCCTTCATTGCACGCAGTCAAGCACAAGAAAAAGCCGGCAAAGGTCGCACTTCACTCTCTTGCGGTAATTTAGCCCACGCAGTGGCGGCTTCTTGCAGCACAGAGAAAAAAGCGATCCTCGATTTCACGCGCAGTAATGTGGCGATTGTGACTTCCTATAACGATATGCTCAGTGCGCATCAGCCTTATCAGCACTATCCAGACCGCATCAAGATGGTGTTAGCCGAGTACGGCCATACCGCGCAGGTCGCCGGTGGTGTACCCGCCATGTGCGATGGCGTGACGCAAGGTCAGCCGGGGATGGATATGTCGCTGTTTTCCCGTGATTTGATTGCGCAGGCGACTGCACTCTCCCTCAGTCACAATGTGTTTGATGCCACTTTGCTGCTCGGGATCTGTGACAAAATCGCTCCGGGGCAATTGATGGGCGCGCTTTCTTACGCGCATCTGCCGACTGCGTTTATGCCTGCTGGTTTAATGGCAACCGGCATCAGCAATGAAGAGAAAGTGGATATTCGCCAAAAGTATGCGGCGGGTGAAGTGGCTAAAGACGCACTACTGAATATGGAGTGTCAGGCTTACCACGCGCCGGGTACGTGTACTTTCTACGGCACCGCCAACACCAACCAATTGGTGTTTGAAGCCATGGGGCTGATGTTGTCGGGCTCGGCGTTCGTGCATCCTCATTCGGCGCTGCGCCAAGCATTGAACGATGACGCGACGGTAAAAATTGCCAGCATGACCCAAGGTTCAGCGCAGTATCGTCCGCTCTATCAAGTCGTAACCGAGAAAAGTCTGCTCAATGGGATTGTCGCTCTGCTGGCTTCTGGTGGCAGTACGAACCACACAATTCATATGTTGGCGGTGGCACGTGCCGCGGGGATTTTGCTGACCTGGCAGGACATCAGTGATCTGTCGGATGTGGTTCCACTGCTGGCTAAGGTTTACCCGAATGGCCCCGCGGATATGAATGCCTTCCAACAAGCGGGTGGTGTCCCCGCACTGATGAAGCGTTTGCATGAAGCCAAGTTGCTGCACTCGGATGTCACACCGGTATTTGGTGAGTTTAGTGATCAGCTGACTCTGCCTGAGTTGGTGGCAGGGGAGTTGCGTTGGATGGCGTGCGAAGGCACGCGTGATGCACAAGTGATCGCGGCGAGTGGCGAGTGCTTCCAAACCACTGGCGGCACTAAAATGCTGAACGGGAACTTAGGCCGCGCAGTGATCAAAGTCTCGGCAGTGAAAGAAGAGCAACGCATCATTGAAGCGCCAGCGGTAGTTTTCCAGTGTCAGCACGAAGTGGAAGCGGCTTACCAGCGTGGCGAGCTCAATAAAGATTGCATTGTGGTGGTGACCCACAATGGCCCGGCAGCCAATGGTATGCCAGAGCTGCACAAATTGATGCCGATTTTGGGCAACGTGCAAAAAGCCGGATTCAAAGTCGCGCTGGTGACCGATGGCCGTTTGTCGGGCGCGTCAGGTAAAATTCCATCGGCGATTCATGTGTCACCAGAAGCGGTACGCGGTGGTGCGATTGGCCTTGTGCGTGATGGGGATTTGCTGCGCTTGGATTGCACAACAGGCACGCTTAAGAACTTAACCGACATGAGCCATCGCCAAGCTCTCGCTTTAGATACCGAGCGCGATCAGCAAATGTGGGGACGCGAATTGTTTAAAATGATGCGCCAAGCGGTCTCTTCCGCCGAACAAGGGGCGAGCTTTATTGTTTAATCTGAACTGAACGACAAGCAATCTGCTGTTCATTGTAGAAAAATCCCCCTGTAGGATGGTTCCTACGGGGGGTATATATGGCAGTCAATAGCTGGCTATACCTTTCCTACTTGAAGTTGCAGCGGTGTTGGCTACGTTCGTTCACCCCAATCACATAGTTTGTCTATGCTCATGGGGATTCACTCACTTGCCGCCTACCTGCAACTCCAAGTTGTTTGGGTATAATCTTACCGAATACAGCTCATTTTAGTGCTGAGTAACGGCATCGGTTACCGGTGCTTCATCTTCATGCCAGAGTAAATCGGCGCGATTGGCATAACGTTCCTCAAACGACATCTCTGGACTCAAATCGTATTTGAGGGTGACCTTGAGTCGTTCAAACGCTTGTTTTGCCACCTCTGGTGTTGCGGTTGCGTGGGGATTGATCAGCAGTTCAGCGGTACGCTGATTTGGCTCATGCACCAGATCGAAGTAGCCAATATCTTCACCCGTCAATGGGCCTACGGCGAAGATAATATCCTCAGGAGGAATATTCAGGGTTGCAATCTCATGCAGTGTTTTACCGCGCAGGCTGGTGTCGACAGCAACGCCACCTTGATTTAATTCAACGGCATACACGTAGCCTCGCTGATGGCCGAGCGCATAATTGACGGCCACAGATTGTTCCGTACTGGTTGAAATCACCCCACGGATCGCACGAGTATGCTCAGCCAATCGAATATATTCGACAGGACCCACTCGACGATTAAAACCGGAATGGAATAATTCATCCGGTAAACGAGTATCACCCCGGAACACTAAACTTCCTTTTAGCTCGGGCTGATAGGAGCGCAAGAAGGGGATATTGAGGATCTCTTGCTGCGCTTGTTGATTCACTCTGTGTAGTGCTTTGACATCGGTTAAATAGGCTTGTGGATCGACTTGCTGCTCCAATTCCCAGAAATCGCGAGCGGCTTCTAAATCACGCCCACCTGCCATGTCGGCATAGCCAGAACCTCCCAAGCCGGGACGCTTAGGTAAATCTTCGGGCAGTAAAATATCCGGTAAATCACTACGATGACTGTTGGTTGCCGAATCGACTTCGCTCTCCAGATCATCGCCTCCCCCTTGTAATCCGGCATTTTCTAACCACTGTGGTTCGCCCGTTTCCATATCAAGCGCTCGACGAATCGGCTTACTGTTTAGCACTCGGCCACTGGCAGCATCCACTTCGCGGTAATAACCCCAACCATCAGGACGCAGCAGCGCTCCGCGACCACTTTGGGTCAGTTTAACCCCAATCAGTTCTTCACCGGTTTGTGGATGAGTGACGATACGCGGCATAGCCACAAAGTTATGCAGCTCTTCAGCTGGGAAGCCGCGATTGACGACTATGGTATTTTCTAAAGCATGATTGGCGACGTTCACCGATTCACTGAGTGAGCGGCCATATTGGGCGAGAGCTGGCACAAGTGTTGTCGCGCCAAGAATAGCACCATTGATGGCGCTCATTCGCGTACCTTCCAATCGTTCAGCTAACGTATCGCCATGTACTGCTTTATCGAGACTTAAGCCAAATTGAGTACTGCTGAGCCCGATACTGAGGGGAATCCCTACCTCCGGTGCGATAAGATCAACCACGGGGAATAAGGTCATGACACTGTAAGTGAGCGAGAGAAAGTAATCGCGCTGCGCTTCACTGTTGGATTTGATCTGAGTGTCGCCATCGCTTTCTAAACGACTCTTCACCTGCTCGGTGATGCGTGCAAACACATCGCCATATACAGCATGATGCTTGAGCATCAAATAGCTCTCGTCCCATGTCCCCGATGCGAAGCCTTTCAGCGCCGTATCGATGCCTGAGTAAGTCACCCCATCTTGTCTTAGTGCCAGGCTGAAATGTTTGGCTAAGGCTTGTCGGTTACTGGTGTTTTTCAGGCTTTTAAATAGGATTTTTTTGAGTTGGCGCTCATCACTATAAGGTAAGAAGGGCTGAGGTGCGCCGGGGATGTACAGCAGCCCAGCATTATGACCCTCTTGTTCGATCAATAAAATATCGGTCGAATCGTAACCGTAAATGTCAAAACGGTAGACATGAATATCTTGTGGACGCTGATGTCTTAGTAATGAGGTTGCCAGTTGATACTGAGCTTGGTCGAGTAAGCCAAGACGATACTGCTGATGAGCAGAAAAGGCATAGCTGTCGCGCAGTAACTGGGTGTAGCGTTTGCTGTATTGTGTCCAAAACTGATTCAGCGCTTGGCTGTAACTTTTTTGAATATCGAGATTGTAGTAAGCAATATTCCATAATTCAGAAGAGAGCAGGCGGACTTCATTATGTTCGTCGTACTGCTTGGCAGCCGCTCCTTGGGTGTATACCCCAGTTTCGACATCAATCGTATTGGGTGGGGTATCTCGAAACTGATTAAACACATTGAGCATGACCGCTTGCGTCAAGGTGTATGACTCAACAGGCGTTTCATCATGTGCCCAGCCATTGTAGGTGCGAGGGCTGCTCATAGCACCATTGAAGCGATGATAGAACACCTTATCGGGATCAATGTTTGGGTAACCATGCTTGACTAAAGCCGCTTTCAGCTCACGTGAGGCGACGCCGACTGGGTCCGGTATAGCCTGAATCAACTCGGCATAATCTTGGGTGAAATGCAGCTGCCACGCCTTATCAAAAGGCGCTTGCTGAATGGAGGCTTCATTACCATTAGGCAGAGTATTGGTAGCCAAAGAGACATGGGGCAAGGCCAATGCCACAGCGAGAAAAAGGGGAGTTATGATTTTATTGTGCATCATTCATCTCTAAAAGGTTAAGAGTTAGAAGGGATGCTAAGTGATTTAAGAAATTCTAATATAATCAAATTCTTATAAATATATTTACCTAGCCTATGAATGCTAGCACGATTATTCATGCGGATTAAAAGCTTTGTAAAACTCGTTTGGTGTCTGGAATAAATATCACGACGTGAGAATAAAGATGATGTTTTTGGATAGGCGTTTCCTATTTGAAGTTGCAGCAGTGTTGGTTACATTCGTTCTCCCCAATCACATAGTTTATCTATGCTCATGGGGATTAACTCACTTGCCGCCTACCTGCAACTCCAAGTAGTTTGGGTATAGCGAGGGGGCTTCAATATCGGCCTAGCCGATGAAGCTTTGGGGACTTCAAACCCCTCTGGGATTTGGGCGCAGTGCGTCTTCCAACTTTGGGTTCATCGCATCAAGCGAGCGTTACACACTCTCACCGGCAGTAAATCGATAGCCCATATCGACGACTTGCTGCTCGGCACGTTCACCTTTGAGTGCGGCAATCAGTAGCTCAGCGCTTTTTTCACCAATCGCATACCGTGGCGAATCAACGCTAGTCAGCTTTGGCGTGATGGTGCGGCCGATGTCCAGCGCGTTATAGCCAATCACGGAAAGCTGTTCGGGCACCCGAATCCCACGCTGCTGCGCCACCAGTAGAGTACCAATCGCGATGTCATCATTGGTGCAGAACACACCATCCAGATCGGGGTAACGCGCGAAGGCTTCATCAAGCAACTGAGCGGCGAGAGAGAAACTGGAGTGTGAGCCAGTCAGCACGTGCTTGATAGGCAGCCCGGCTTCTTGCATCGCTTGGTCATAGCCCTGCATACGCAGTTTGGTGCGGGTATCAAGCCGTGCGCCGAAATAGGCAATCGAACGTTTACCCGCCGCGATAATTTTTTTCACCGCTTGATATGAGGCTTCAACGTGATCCATACCCACGGCCATATCAATCGGGTTAGCAGGCAGCTCCATGGTTTCGACCACGGGCACGCCAGAGCTGGCAATCATCTGCAAAGTGCGCTGAGTGTGATGACTTTCGGTGAGAATAAGACCATCGACTTGATAGGCGAGCAGCGAAGCAATTTTGCGTTCTTCTTCCTCCTCATCGTAACCAAAGTGGGCGAGTAGGGTTTCATAGCCATTGGCTTTGGTCACCGCTTCAATCCCTTGCACAAAAGAGGCAAAAATTTGGTTCGACAAGGAAGGAAGCAAAATACCAATCGCTTTACTGGATGATTTAGAAAGCATCGCAGGGGCGCGATTTTCAATGTATCCCAAAGCCTCAACGGCGAGCGCTATCTTCTCCCGCGTGGCCGCAGCCACGGAATCCGGGCTTCTCAGATAACGCGACACAGTCATTTTTGTTACGCCAACTTGATCCGCCACATCTTGCAATGTCGCGCGCTGTTTTTTTGTCATAGGTTATTGAGTCTTTTATAAAATGTTATGAGTAACATTATGAAGAAGTGACGGTATGGGTACAACCATTGTGTGTGGTGAATAAAAGGTAATAAAAAAGCCCTGACAAGGTCAGGGCTTAAAAACGTCGATGAAGATTAGTTCATGCCGTATTTTTTCAGTTTCTTACGAAGAGTGCCGCGGTTGATACCCATCATAGTTGCTGCGCGAGTTTGGTTACCGCGAGTGTATTGCATGATGGTGTCCAGAAGTGGTTGTTCAACTTCAGCTAGAACTAATTCATACAGTTCAGTCACTTCTTGGCCATTCAGTTGAGCCAAGTAGTTTTTAAGAGACGCTTTAACAGAGTCACGCAGTGGCTTTTGCGTGATTTGGTCTTGTGAAGTTACGGTAGTAACGGTTAAAGCTTCTGAAGTCAGATTTTGTTCGAACATATTCGGTCTAGCTCTTCTCTTAATTATGATGCAACGTTATCAAAATACCCTTCGAGCGCATCGAGTTGCTGGTCAGCAGTCTCAATGGCGTTGAAGGTACGGCGAAACGCACTCGCTTGTTCATGCTCTTGCAGGTACCAACTCACGTGTTTGCGCGCAATCCGTGGGCCTAAGTACTCTCCATAAAACTGATGGAGTGCGGTTACATGACCAAGCATGATGTCTTTCACTTCCGAAATTGGAAGTTCTGGCATTGTGGTGCCGTGTTCCAAAAAGTGTTGGATTTCCTGAAAAATCCATGGTCGTCCTTGGGCAGGACGGCCAATCATTAAAGCGTCTGCACCAGTGTACTCCAGTACGTAGCGTGCTTTCTCCGGGCTATCGATATCACCGTTAGCGATAACCGGAATGCTCACAGCCGCTTTGACCGCTTTAATGCTGTCGTATTCCGCCTCACCTTTGTACATGCAGGCACGAGTTCGTCCATGGAGAGCCAGTGCTTGTATGCCGCAGTCTTCGGCTAATTGAGCAATCGAGAGACAGTTTTTATTGTCTGTATCCCAACCCGTTCGGGTTTTGAGTGTGACTGGCACATTCACTGCATTCACTACCGCTTTCAAGATGTCTTCAATCACATCCGGATAGCGCAGCAGTGCAGAGCCCGCGAGCTTTTTATTTACTTTTTTGGCTGGGCAGCCCATGTTGATATCGATGATTTGCGCACCGTTTTCAACGCTGAACTGCGCGGCTTCGGCCATCAGCTGTGGATCGCTGCCCGCAATTTGTACTGAGCGAATGCCCGATTCGCCTTCATGTACCATGCGGTTTTGCGATTTGGCCGTTTTCCACAACGCAGGATTGCACGACATCATTTCACTGACCGCCATTCCTGCCCCGTAGCGTAAACACAACTCTCGAAAGGGTCTGTCGGTGACACCCGCCATTGGGGCGACGATCAGATTGTTCTTAAGTTGATAGTTTCCGATTTTCAAAACGTCTTCACAGCTTCGTACCAGCAAGGGCGCGCATTTTACGCATTTTTTTGATGCCTGAAAAGACTAATATTTGAGCATTGGCAAATTGTTTTGCCAAATAGTCGATTTATCAGTCAATTAGGCCGCAAAGTCTTATCTAGCCTAGCTTGCGGCCAGAAATGCGACACCATTCGCTCTTTTCTGCGATGGGGTCAAGCTCCAGATCGTCACGGTAAAATTCCGCCACGCTTTCGGCTTGCGTATCCAGAATGCCAGACATGGCCAGTTGGCCGCCGGGCTTCAGGAGTCCTTTGATGATCGGAGAAAGTTCACGCAGTGGGCCGGCCAGAATGTTCGCGACCACCACATCGGCCACCAAACCTTCGGGTTGATCTTTTGGCAGGTAAACTTCGATTTGATCTTCCACGCCGTTACGCGCAGCGTTGTCTTTGGACGCCAGTAGTGCTTGTGGATCGATATCAATCCCGATCACTTTCGCGGCACCAAGTTTGATGGCGGCAATCGCCAGAATGCCCGAGCCACAACCAAAATCGATCACGGTTTTACCGCTTAGGTCGAGGTTATCCAGCCACTCTAGGCACAGTGCGGTCGTAGGGTGAGTACCAGTACCAAAAGCTAAGCCTGGGTCGAGCATCACGTTCACCGCTTGTGGGTCTGGCACTTCACGCCAGCTTGGGCAGATCCAGAGGCGACGGCCAAATTGCATTGGGTGGAAGTTATCCATCCATTCGCGTTCCCAGTCCTTGTCTTCCACTTGCTCCACTTTGTGAGCAAAACCTTCCGCGAGCATGTTGCTGGCTTTGATTTGCTGAAGGATCAGCGAGGTATCCATATCCGCTTCGTACAGTGCGACCACATCGGTATCGCCCCATAGGCGGGTTTCGCCCGGTAGAGGTTCAAATACAGGGGTATCTTTGGCATCGAGGAAAGTGACTGACACAGCGCCAGTTTCTTCCATCAGCATATCGCCAATTGCTTCTGCATTGTCGTTGGTCGCATTGAGTTTAATTTGAATCCAAGGCATGGCTTAAGATCTCATCGGGTTTAGATTGGCGCAGAGTGTAGCAGATTTGCTACTGATGTTCAGGCCAGAAAGTGGGCGGATTTAAAACAAAAAGCAAAACAAAAAGCCCACCGGAGTGGGCTTTATCGTATTCCTAGTGCAATCAGCCAATCCAAGTAGTTTGGGTATGATTGATTGGGTTATGCGCGATGAGAGTAAAAACGGCGGCTTACTTGATGCCGAGTTTTTTCTCCAGATAGTGGATGTTGGTACCGCCTTTCTGGAAGTTCTCATCTGCCATGATAGCTTGTTGTAGTGGGATATTGGTTTTGATCCCTTCCACAATCATCTCATTGAGTGCGTTACGCATACGAGCAATCGCCACATCGCGGTTCTCACCGTAAGTGATGAGTTTGCCGATCATCGAGTCGTAATGCGCGGGTACGGTGTAGCCAGAGTAAATGTGTGATTCCCAACGCACACCCATGCCGCCAGGTGCATGGAAGCGTTCAATCTTGCCTGGGCAAGGTAGGAAGCGCTCTGGATCTTCCGCGTTAATACGACACTCAACGGCATGGCCGCGAATTTTGATGTCTTCTTGTTTGAAAGACAGCGGTTGACCCGCGGCGATACGCAGCTGCTCTTTGATCAGGTCAACGCCAGTAATCATTTCTGTTACTGGGTGCTCAACCTGAATACGCGTGTTCATCTCAATGAAGTAGAATTCACCGTTTTCGTACAGGAATTCAAAGGTACCAGCGCCGCGGTAGCCGATTTCGATACACGCACGGGTACAACGTTCACCGATGAACTTACGCATTTCTTCAGTGATACCCGGTGCGGGTGCTTCTTCCACCACTTTCTGGTGACGGCGCTGCATTGAACAGTCACGCTCAGCGAGGTGAATCGCATTGCCTTGACCGTCAGCGATCACTTGCACTTCAACGTGACGTGGGTTTTCTAGGAATTTCTCCATGTACACCATGTCGTTGTTGAAGGCGGCTTTCGCTTCCGCACGCGTCATCTGTATAGATTTGGTCAATTCGGCTTCGTTACGTACGACACGCATACCGCGACCACCGCCGCCGCCAGAGGCTTTGATAATAACTGGGTAGCCGATGCGTTTGGCGTGCGCTTTGTTTTTCGCTTCGTCGTTATCCAGTGGGCCGTCTGAACCCGGTACACAAGGTACGCCCGCTTTTTTCATCGCGTTGATGGCGGAGACTTTGTCACCCATCAAGCGGATGGTTTCGGCGCGAGGGCCGACAAAAATGAAGCCGCTGCGCTCCACTTGCTCAGCAAAGTCCGCGTTTTCAGACAAAAAGCCGTAACCCGGGTGGATAGCTACTGCGCCCGTCACTTCCGCCGCAGAGATAATGCGTGGAATGTTCAGGTAACTGTCGATGCTTTTGGCAGGACCGATACAGATAGACTCATCCGCCAGCAGTACGTGTTTTAAGTCGCGGTCAGCCGTGGAGTGCACGGCAACCGTTTTAATGCCTAATTCTTTACAAGCGCGAAGAATACGAAGCGCAATTTCGCCTCGGTTCGCGATGACAACTTTATCTAACATAAAGGTGGCCTCGATTATTCGATAACAACAAGCGGTTGGTCGAATTCAACGGTCTGACCATCTTCAACAAGAATCGCGGTCACAACGCCAGATTTGTCGGCTTCGATCTGGTTCATCATTTTCATCGCTTCAACGATACATAGGGTATCGCCAACAGAAACGCTTTGGCCCACTTCAATAAACGCTTTCGCATCTGGGCTTGGTGAACGGTAGAAAGTGCCTACCATTGGAGAAAGCACTTTATGGCCTGCTGGCACTTTCGCGGCTGCTGGTGCTTCTGCTACCGCGGCTGCTTGAGCTACCGGTGCTGGTGCAGCCACTGGCGCTGGAGCGGCTGCGTAGTGCACTTGAGGTGCTGGAGCTGGTTGGCCATAACGACTGATGCGTACTGACTCTTCACCTTCAGAAATTTCCAGTTCTGCGATGCCAGACTCTTCAACTAACTCGATAAGCTTCTTGATTTTGCGGATATCCATGTTTCTTTCTCTTTTATCTTGTGAATAAGACAGCCCAAATGGGCCGCAGAGTGTCTTTATTGCTTGGCCTGCAATGCTCGGATTGCAGCAGACAAAGCGAATTCGTAACCTTGGGCACCTAAACCGCAAATCACCCCTTGTGCTTTATCAGACAAGTAAGAGTGATGACGGAAGGGCTCGCGTGCATGAACGTTGGACAAATGCACTTCAATAAAAGGAATCGCCACCCCAAGCAGTGCATCGCGTAATGCTACACTGGTATGAGTAAAGGCCGCCGGATTGATAATGATGAAATCCACTTTGCCGAAGGCTTGGTGAATGGCTTCAATCAACTCATATTCGCGGTTAGATTGCAGATGTTCTAACTCAATGTCTGCTTTTTGCGCTTGATCGCGCAATGTTGCTACGATCTGTTCTAAGGTTTGTGAGCCGTAGTGGGTAGGTTCACGCAAACCTAATAAATTGAGGTTTGGTCCGTTAAGAACAAGAATGCGAGATTTTGCAGTCATTGTGTAGTCATCTTCCTTTATTGTGTGGTGAATAAGCAGTTTCCCACAAATTTACTTATTCGACATAAAGTTTTTGTCAAAAGTTCGCGGATTTTATTAAATTGCCCACGATTATAGCCAATTCATAACAAATGGCAGCAATTTACTGGTCTAATCACCTAGTTTCGGGCGTGAAGTGGGTAAGGAAGTGAACAAAATAGGGGGCTAGAGGGATTTGCCATCGTCTAATCGGCTTGAACAGGAAAGTTCAGCGCATGTTCCCAGAAGATAGACGAGAGAAAACAAAAACTCCGGCCATGAGGTGCGCCGGAGTTTGAAATCGCAAGCAAAGGTGTATTCCCTTGTGACTTGAGGCTACAACCTCAAGCCACAGGGTTTGTTATTTAAGTTGGGCTTTTTCGGCAATCAGGCGGTCAACCACGCTTGGATCGGCCAGCGTTGAAGTATCCCCCAAGTTGCTGGTATCGCCGGTGGCAATTTTACGCAAAATACGGCGCATAATTTTACCTGAACGGGTTTTCGGTAGCGCATCGGTCCAGTGCAGGACATCTGGTGTCGCGATAGCGCCAATCTCTTTGCGTACCCAATCTTTCACTTCTTTATGCAGTTCAGCGCTCGGATACACCCCATCATTGAGTGTGATGTAAGCGTAAATCGCTTGGCCTTTGATATCGTGTGGAACACCGACCACGGCGGCTTCTGCAATCTTATTGAATGCCACCAGTGCGGATTCAATTTCTGCCGTTCCCATACGGTGACCCGAAACGTTGAGTACGTCATCGACACGGCCTGTGATCCAGTAGTAACCGTCTTCATCGCGACGTGCACCATCACCGGTAAAGTACATGCCTTTAAAGGTGGAGAAGTAGGTTTGTTCAAAGCGGTCGTGATCGCCATACACAGTACGCATTTGACCCGGCCATGAATCGAGCAGCACCAAGTTACCTTCAGTTGCGCCTTCCACAATTTCGCCCATGTTATCGACTAACGCTGGCTGCACACCAAAGAAGGGGCGTGTGGCCGAACCCGGTTTCAACGCCGTTGCCCCCGGCAGTGGCGTGATCAAGATGCCACCAGTTTCAGTTTGCCACCAAGTATCGACAATCGGTGATTTTTCGTTACCGATCGTGCGGTAGTACCACTCCCATGCTTCTGGGTTAATCGGTTCACCCACAGAGCCCATAATGCGCAAGCTGTCACGGCTAGTGCCTTTAATCGCTTCATCACCTTTGGCCATCAGCGCACGGATCGCCGTTGGCGCAGTGTAAAGAATATTGACCTTATGCTTGTCTACCACCTCGCTCATGCGTGCGGTGGTGGGGTAGTTTGGCACGCCTTCAAACAGAATGGTTTTTGCGCCATTCGCCAATGGGCCATACACCAGATAGGAGTGACCCGTTATCCAACCCACATCAGCGGTACACCAGAACACTTCATTGGGCTGATAGTCGAATACATATTTGAAGGTCATGGTCGCATAAACCAAATAACCGCCAGTGGTGTGCAATACGCCTTTCGGTTTACCGGTTGAGCCAGAGGTGTAGAGGATAAACAGCGGATCTTCGGCTTTCATCTCTTCTGGTGGACAATTATCGGAGGCTTTTGCGGTTGCTTCATGCCACCAAATGTCACGGTGTTCATGCCAAGCGACATTGCCACCAGTACGCTTAAGAACCATCACTTTACTGATGTTTTTGACTTCTGGATTGCACAGTGCTTCATCGACGTTTTTCTTTAGGGGGACGGCGCGACCGCCGCGAACACCTTCGTCGGCAGTGATCACTAATTTGGCGTTCGAGTCAATAATGCGTCCAGCCAGTGCTTCCGGTGAGAAGCCACCAAAGACGATAGTGTGTACCGCGCCGATGCGAGTACAGGCCAGCATAGCAACCGCCGCTTCTGGCACCATAGGCATGTAGATACAGACGACATCACCCTTGCGTACGCCTTGCTCTTTCAGCGCATTGGCAAAACGGCACACTTCTTGGTGCAGTTGCTTATACGTCAGAGTTTTGTCTTGAGTCGGGTCGTCGCCTTCCCAAATGATCGCGACTTGGTCGCCACGGGTCGCCAAATGGCGATCAATACAGTTGGCAGAAACGTTTAACGTGCCATCTTCAAACCAGCGGATATCGATGTGCCCTGGGTCAAAAGAGGTGTGTTTCACCTTGGTGAAAGGTTTAATCCAGTCGACGATTTTGCCGTGTTCGCTCCAAAAGCCTTCCGGATCTTTGATGGACTGTTGATACATCGCCAGATAGGTGTCGTTATCGGCATGCGTATGCGCTTTGATGTTCTGTTTGACCGGATAAATATGGGCTTCACTCATTACGGGTTCTCCTTGTGAATTCGGCAAATTTCCTGAAAGGGCGCGTTTCAAACACGAGAGGAGGAAATTCGTTTCGTTTATAACTCTCAGTCAGAGCAGGGATTTCTACAATTAGACTTTAGGATGAAAGCCTGATGGGATATGTGTGCAAGGCGAATAAGCGGCAAAAAAGCGGGAGAGATCTCGCCGCCAACTTTCGGCGTTACACACCCGGTGCAATAAATTGTGGTAGATCGCCTTTGGTTAAACGCACAAACACCAAAGCGGCGGCAATCGCATCTTGCAGCGCATCATGTTTATCCTGCAGCGGCAGATCCAGATGGCGGCAGATCGCCTCTAAACTGAGATCGAAATAGGCATTGGGCAGATGTTTTTCCAGTTTATCGTGATAGATCTGGCTCACCTCAATCAGTCGGTTGGGGAGTGGAAACCCGAGATGTTTACGACAGGCGATATCCAAAATCGTCTTATCGTAACGAATGTGGTAGCCGACCAAGGGACGATTGCCAATAAACTCAATCAGTTGGATAAGTGCCTCTTTTTCGCTCAAACCATCGTGCAGATCTTGGTGGCGGATACGGTGAATCCGCACTGAACCCGAGTCGAGCGATTGTGGCGCGCACAGGCGCACCTCAAAGGGTTGGCTGGTGATAATGCGGTTATCAACGATCTTGGTTGCGGCGATGGTCACTAACTCAGCGCGTTTAGGATCTAAGCTGGTGGTTTCACAGTCGAGCGAGACGTACTCGTGATGGCGCGCGGTTTCAAATAGCCGTTGATAGGGAGAACCTTTGAGTTTCGCGTGCCAATAACGGCGTAATAACCAGTTCATCAGCCACCTCAATCGCGAATTTGATAGTGATAACCGAGCCACTGCTTAAATTTTTTCACCACATGCAGGCTATGGCGCAATAAATCGCGTTCAGTACGGTCGAGTTGTTTGAAGTCGAGTTGGTTGGTGCTGTGCTGATTGCCAAGCTGCTGGGCAAGGCGCAGTTTTAAAAACAGCTTAAAGGCTTCACTTAAGTTATCGCCAGTCTCTTGTTCTAAAACCCGTTTTTTGACTAAAGCTTCAATCCGATCAAAGGTGTTATTGGCATCAATTGCGTGCTCCAAACTTAAGGCGCGCACGCCGTGTACGATAGGGAAAATCCCCCCTTGCTTGATATCAATCCCTTGCTTGCTGCTTTTTACGTTACCAAACAGGGTCAGTGGTACCGAAAAATTGAGTGCTGGGCGAGTAAATTCCGCCAAGATGAGCTCTTGATCGGCCATCAAGTGCTGCAAATGCGCTTTCACAGGCGCAAGCAGCGCACGATTTCCTGCCACCGCATGCGCGTCAGCAAAAATGGCAATATCCATCACTTGTTCGGGGCGCGCGGCTTTTACCCAATCAGTCAGAGTGCGTTTCCACTCGCTCTGGCTGCGCACCCATTTCGGGTTATTGACCATCACTTTACCGGGACACAGGGGATAGCCGAGCTGCAGCAGGGTATGGGTGAGCGTCTCCATGATGGGCTGGCACTGGTGCCATTCCAAACCATCTTGAATGATGAGCGCGTTGTCTTGATCGGTTTTGAGGATCTGCTCGCCACGACCTTCCGAGCCGAGCACCACTAGGCAGCACTGATCGTGCAACGCCGGAGGAACCACTAACTCAAAGGCTTTCTCGATGATTTGCTCATTGACTGCGGCAATCAGTTCCATCACAAAACGGGTGCGAACCCCTCGTGACATCAGGCTTTCGACCAGTTCGCGCTGTTTGTTGGCGGCGAGTGCCAGTTCATCAATCGAGGCTGCACGCGCAATCGCCAGTGTCAAAACATGAGAGTGAGTAGAGAAGGCGCTCAGTATTTGAATCAGCGACAGCAAACCCACGGCCTGATTACCATTGCAAACCATGACTCGCTTGATACGTTGGCGCGTCATCATCACCATGGCATTGAACAAGAAGTCACCCTCATCCACGTGCAATACCGGAAAAGTGGCAATCTCGCCGACGGGGGTATCCAAAGGGCGGCCTTCAAGCATCACTGCATGCAGCATATTGGTTCGCGTTACAATCGCATAAGGGTGAGCGTGGTTGTGCGCCAATCTTGGGTCGCTGGGATGGAGTGCGACTAAAGCCGCATCAATCCCGCGTTCTTTGAGTTGTTGTGTGACGCTGTGGATCGGCTGCTCCGGCGACAGAATAAAAGGCGGGTGATAAATGGAACGGTCGACTTTGGTCAGAATAAATTCGGCAATGTTTTTCTGCTGAGCCGCGGCTTCAATCAGCTCTTGCCGTTTGGCGAGGTTATTATCGAAATAGGCAGCGAACTCGCCATTTTGCTCGTACAGCTGCAAAAAAATCGATTTGGGCAGCAAGTAGGAGAGGGTGTCTTCGAGCGCCATATATTGATGTTTGCTCAGTTCTTCAAACATGGCGCGCACATCAAACAGATCATCATTGGCGTAGTGTGCAAACACCTCTTTGCCGTCGGGGCTGCGTTCCTCCACCGTGCCTTTGATCAGAATATGCAGATGAGTCACAGGGTGCTGCGCATCAATCAACACGTCGCGCTGGCGGAAATAGGCGACATCCAAAGCACTGCGCAATTGATGTTGCTGCTCAGCCGTCAGTCGATTAAACGGTGGTGACTGCATATTGAATTTATCAGGCATGAGGTGGCACTCATCATCGGGACAGGTTCACTAAGTGTGACAAATTTCCCATGCCCCTCCAGACGACTTTGGTCTAATGCAGGCAACAAAGGCTTTTCTAAGCTGCTATGTTCCGCCGATTGGCATCGGTAACTTGACGGTGAATCTCTTGATATAAGCAATCGGGAAACGATGAGTTGCGTAATCTTCCCTTTTTTAGACGCGAATCCACATGCATAATGTGCGCGCTTTAAACCTCCCCTTTTGATTAGGAACGATCATGTTTACCCCCACTCCCTACGGTTGGATTTCGCAATATTTCATCGGTTTTTTCTTTGCTTACGGCGTGTATTTGCCATTTTGGTCACTCTGGTTTGAAGACCAAGGCGTTTCAGCGACCGACATAGGTGTCTTGGTTGGGATAGGTTTTGCGACGCGCTGTGTAGCGAATTTGGTGCTGACGCCGCGTTTACACCGTGTTGAGCAACTGATGCCCGCGCTGCGTTGGCTCAGTTTCGCGGCAATGCTGTTTGTCGGTTTTCACTTTTTTACGGGCGGCAGTTTTTGGCTGATGGCGTTGGCCACTGTGCTGTTTAACTTATGCTGTGGCCCTGTGGTGCCGATTTCTGATGCTATGGCCAACTACTATGCCAAGCTGAAAATGCTCGACTACGGGCGTACTCGTTTGTGGGGGTCGATCGCGTTTATTGCCGGCTCGACTGTGGTCGGATTTTTGGTCGCCAAGTGGGGCAGCTCGATGATTTTGTACACGGCGCTGGTGGGTGTCGCCGTCTCTTGGCTGTTGAGTTTGCGCCAAATTACACCGATGCCAGTCACCGAGCACGAGGCTCATGCGGTGCGCCCGAAGCTGAAGGCGCTTCTTACCGAGTGGCCTGTGGTGAAATTTCTGCTGCTGGTGGCCTTAATCCAAGGCAGTCATGCGGCGTATTACAGTTTCGGCTCGATTTATTGGAAACAAGCGGGTCACTCAGAAGACATCATCGGTTACTTATGGAGCTTAGGTGTGGTCGCGGAAGTCTTGGTGTTTGCTTTCAGTAAGCGCTGGTTCGCGGGCTGGAGTTTGCGCACACTATTCTTCGTAGCGTCGTTGGGGGTTATTGCACGTTGGGGTTTAACCGCCTCCACGACCACCATTCTGGCCTTAGTGGCGATTCAACTGCTGCATGGGGTCACGTTTGCTATCGCGCACATCGCGGCGATTCAGTACATCCAGCATGCGCCGCAAAATAAAATGGTGGCACTGCAAGCTCTGTATAACGCGATTCCACTCGGCGCGGTGATTGCGGCGGTGACCACTCTCAGTGGTTGGGGCTATGAGCATTGGGGCGCAGCCGTATTCTGGGCGATGGCCGCAATGGGCGGATTGGCATTATTGATCCGCGTTGATACTCCGCCTTCAACGGTACAAGATGGCAATGCACTGAAAGCGGAGCCTGAAGCACAGAATTAAGTCGTGCTGATTGAGTTCAAAAAACAACCTCGTTTTAATAGAAGCCTCTCAATCGAGAGGCTTTTTTCATTTCGCAACAGCAAGGATGTCTGATGCAAGGTTGGTTGGTAATTCCCGTTTCGCTCGCGTATCTCGGCGTGCTGTTTTTGATTGCGTGGTATGGTGACAGGCAAACTCGTTGGCTCGCCAATTGGCGGCCGTGGATCTATAGCTTGTCGATTGCGGTTTACTGTACCTCGTGGACGTTTTACGGCACAGTCGGGCAGGCGAGTGTCAATCCTTGGTCGTTTCTGCCTATCTATATCGCCCCGATCTTGATGTTTGTGTTTGGTTGGCGCGTTTTAGCGCGGCTGATTTTGATTGCTAAACGTGAGCACATTACTTCGCTCGCCGATTTTATTGCCGCCCGTTATGGCAAGTCACAGGGTTTGGCCGTAGCGGTGACGGTGATCGCGGTCTTGGGTATTTTGCCGTATATCGCGCTACAACTGCGCGGCATCACGATGGGATTGAACATTGTCGCTCCCGATTTAATGACAGTGTACGGCTATCAAGAATCGCACGTATCTTGGTTTGTGGTGTTGGCACTGGCCCTGTTTACCATGCTGTTTGGTACTCGGCACATTGATAATACCGAGCATCATCGTGGAATGATGATGGCGATCGCTTTTGAATCGATCGTCAAATTGGTGGCCTTTCTCTGCGTTGGGGTGTTTATCGCCTATCTGGCGTGGCGCACCGATGGGTTGGAGCTTTCCGAGATCGCCTCTCGTACCTACCAAGCCCCAAACTGGCCGACCTTATTGATTCATACCTTGCTGACCATGATTGCGATTGTGTGTCTGCCGCGCCAGTTTCATACCATGGTCGTTGAAAACGAGCGCCCGCAAGATCTGCACACCGCGCGCTGGCTCTTTCCCGTTTATCTTCTCTTAATGAGCCTGTTTGTGTTGCCGATTGCTTGGACGGGACAAGGTTTACTGCCGAACACCTCACCCGATACTTTTGTGATTAGCCTACCTGTGTTTGCTGGGGCTCACGATATAGCACTGCTGGCTTTCTTGGGCGGAACATCGGCAGCTTCGGGGATGGTGATTGTCTCGACCATTGCCCTTGCGATCATGGTATCCAATGATTTGGTGATGCCTTTATTGCTGCGCCGGATGCGCTTGTCGCAGCGCACGCATCGCCATTTTTCCGGTTTGTTGGTGGTGATCCGCCGCACCTTAATCCTACTTTTGCTGTTCGGTGCATGGGGTTTTTATCTGGTACTCGACAGCATTCCTTCGTTATCGGCGATCGGGTTTCTATCGTTTTCGGCGATTACCCAGTTTGCCCCTGCGATTTTTGGCGGTATGTACTGGCGAGAAGGCAATCGTAAAGGGGTTTATGTTGGTTTAGCAGTCGGTTTTACCCTGTGGCTTATCACCTTGATGAGTGCCACCGATATGCTGGCGGGCGATGCCAGCAATAACGTCTTGCTGTGGGTGATCACTCCGCCAGGTTGGTTGGTGGCTCTAGGGTTAAAAAGCGCCGATTGGGGCATGCTACTGAGCGTGACCCTTAATACCTTGTGCTATATCGGTGTGTCTTTGGTGACGCGCGCCAGCTTAAGTGAGCGTTTGCAAGCTGCGGCGTTTGTCGGTACACCGCTGCCTGAAAACGAAAACATGAGCCTTTACCAAAGTCGCGTGACTGTGGGTGAGCTTGAAATGTTGGCCTCACGTTTTGTGGGGCGGACTCGGGTACGCAACGCCTTTGCTCAATACTGGAGTCAGCAGCGTGAAACCTTGCTACCGAATCAGCAAGCTTCTTCCGCTTTGATCCGCCATACCGAACGCGTACTGGCTGGGGTATTTGGTGCTTCGTCCGCTAAGTTGGTGCTCACCTCGGCGCTGCAAGGACGTAAAATGCAGCTTGAGGAAGTGGCGACCATAGTCGATGAGGCGTCCGAGCTTTACGATTTCAGCCGCGGCTTGTTGCAAGGGGCGATTGAACACATCGGCCAAGGTATTGCCGTGGTGGATAAACAGTTACGTTTAGTGGCATGGAACCAGCGCTATCTTGAGCTGTTTGAGTTTCCGCCGGGATTGATTCAAGTGGGACGGCCGATTGCGGATGTGATCCGCCATAACGCGCAGCAAGGTTTGTGTGGGCCGGGCGATCCAGAAGATCACGTACGGCGACGGGTCTACCACTTAGAGCAAGGGACAAGTCACACTTCCTCGCGAGTGCGGGCGGATGGGCGAGTGATTGAGGTGCAGGGGAACCCGATGCCCGGCGGTGGGTTTGTGATGAGCTTTACTGACATTACGGTGTTTAGAGAAGCGGAACAAAGCCTGAAAATGGCCAACGAAACGCTGGAAGAGCGTGTACTGCAGCGTACTTTGGAGCTAGAAAAGCTCAATAAACAGTTAGTCACCGCGACCCAACGTTCGGAGCGCGAATCGCAATCCAAATCGCGCTTTTTGGCGGCGGTCAGCCATGATTTGATGCAGCCATTGAATGCCGCACGCCTGTTTGCCTCATCCTTATCTGAAGTGGCTAAAGAGGCGGAGGTGCAGAAACTTGCCCACCATATTGAAAGTGCTTTGGGCGCGGCGGAGGATTTGATCAGCGATTTGCTGGATATTTCGCGTTTGGAGTCCGGCAAAATCGATCTGCATCCGCACAGTTTTGCGATTATGGATGTATTGTCGAATCTCAATGCCGAGTTCAGTGCCCTCGCCGCTAAACAAGGTGTGCAATTTAGCCTAGTGCCATCATCACTTTGGGTGCATTCAGATCCCAAATTGCTGCGTCGAGTAATCCAAAATTTCCTGACTAATGCGTTTCGTTATAACCCGAACGGCAAAGTGATTCTCGGGGTGCGCCGAGTCGCCACCGGGCAAGTACGTATTGATGTGTGGGATAACGGGATTGGTATTGAGCAAGATAAGCAGCAGGAAATTTTTGAGGAGTTTAACCGCGGTGGGCAGGTACGCTCCGACCAAGGTCTAGGGCTTGGGCTGGCGATTTCGAAAGGGATTGCCCATGTACTGGGTCATCACATTTCGATGCGCTCTTGGCCGGGGCAGGGCAGTGTTTTCTCGATTACTTTAGAGCGCGCTCAACCCATGCCTTCGTCACTCACTCAGACGGTTGCGATGGTCAATGAGAAAGGTTCAGAGCTGCAACATCTGCGTGTGCTGTGTGTCGATAACGAGCCAGATATTTTGGTTGGGATGCGTGATTTGCTGGAGCGTTGGGGGTGTGAAGTCAAAACCGCGACCGATATTCATGGCAGCCTCAAAGCCTTGGAAGGGCAATGGATCCCCGATGTGATTTTGTCTGATTACCGCTTGGATAACGGACGGACAGGGCTTGAAGTGCTGCAGCAGTGCCGCTTGCGTTTGGGGGATTGTTTCGCTGGCGTGATCATCAGTGCCGATCGCAATCCCGATATCTTGGATGGGATTGAATCAAGCGGTTTTCGCTTTATGGCTAAACCGATTAAGCCCCTCAAACTGAGAGCCTTACTGAATAGTCTGTCTTGAGCCGATGGTCTGTTTAAAACAGCTGTCTATACGCTGCCTACTTGCAACTCCAAGTCGTTTGGGAATATTGAAGGTACAGTAAGCATTAAGCCCTCAGATGAGGGCTTAATGCTTATGAGTGCTTAGTGGCATTCAATCAACAGAGGCCAGCCAATATCGGTTTGACGGTTGGCTTCTAACTCTAACTCCGTGCGAGTCAGTGGGTTTTTTGCCAGCCATTCACCGTCAAGCGTGAGCGTCAGCTTGTCCTCTTGTGCGCTCAATTCTACCATCGGCTCTAACGCCGGGCTGCGTCGATGGCTTAAGAGGACAGCAAGGCGCAGCAAACGCAGTACGCGTTTACCACTGGTGCCTGACAGTGCATATTGTTCAGGTAAAGAAGTTAACTGTTCGCGATAGCGACGTACGATTTCACCTAAATAATGTTTTTGGGCGCGGGTATAACCGGGCAGATCAAGATGTTGGAGTAGGTAAGCGCTGTGCTCCCCCCCTTTTTTGAAATCGATGGTGAGACCAATTTCATGCAACTTAGCTGCTGTACGCAGCAACATCTCTGCTTGTGGTTCATTGATCCACGCTTCACCGCCACATTGCGCGAGCAGTTTACTGGCGAGAGTGGCGACTTGATCACCATAAGCGCTATCGAGCTGATAACGGGTTTGTACGCAGCGAATGGTGCGCGCTCGAATATCTTCTTGGCGTAGGTCTTGAACCATCTCATAGACGAGACCTTCACGCAGGGCACCGCCCGCCAGCGTCATCGCTTCGATGTTCAGTGATTCAAAAATCGCAATCAGAATCGATAGGCCACTTGGGAAAACCAGAGCACGTTCCAGCGTTAACCCTTCGATATCCAGCTCTTCGAGATGATCGGCCAGCATGGCTTGCTTTTGTAAACGCTTGAGTTTGGTCAGCGTAATGACTTCATCCATGCCTTGCGCCAGCATGATCTCTTGCAACGCCTGTACCGTACCACTGGCTCCAACACACACATTCCAGCCAAGCTCGGTGTATTGAGTGAGGATCGGATCCAGCATCTGTTTGGCGGCTAAAATGGCGTTATTAAAGTTGGTGGCCGTCAGCTGACGATCTTTGAAATGGCGCTCTAACCAAGTCACACAACCCATTTTCAAGCTGGTGAGGGCTTTGGCTTCAAAACCTTCACCGATAATCAGCTCGGTACTCGCACCACCAATATCCACTACCAAGCGACGCCCTAAACCTCCCGAAGTGTGCGCGACTCCTTTATAGATAGTGGCCGCTTCTTCTTCACCGGAAATAACGTCGATCGGATGGCCTAAAATCTGGTTCGCTTTAGCGATAAATTCACCAGCATTGGTTGCGGTACGCAGGGTTGCGGTCCCTACAATTCGGATATTCTCTGCGGGAATATCTTGCAGTCGCTCGGCAAAAAGGCTGAGACAATCCCACCCTCTTTGCATCGCATCTAAGCTCAAGGCGTTGTGTTCATCTAGACCGGCCGCCAGACGCACCTTACGTTTGATTTTTGCCATTGTCTGCACACTGCCATCGATATGACGCACGACCAACATGTGAAAACTGTTGGAACCTAAATCAATGGCAGCATACAAGGGTGAAGAAACGGCTTGGCTCATAGCGAAATCAGGCTTCCTTTTTCGGGCGTGGTGCGCGTGGGCGGCGTTGCTGAGGTTTGCGATTGCCACCATTATTGCTATTGCGAGAACCTGCGGTATTGGTGCGGCGCTGTTGTGGCGACGAACGTAGGCTCAGAGGCGCAGGTAAGTCCGTCAGCAGAGCTGAAGGATCGTAGTCTGAGGTTGGAATCGCATGCTCAATGTAGCTTTCGATCGCCGGCAAATTAATCGCGTACTCTTCACACGCAAAGCTTATCGAGTGGCCACTTGCGCCCGCACGACCCGTACGGCCAATACGGTGTACATAGTCTTCACAATCGTCAGGCAAATCGTAGTTAAACACGTGGGTCACTTGAGGAATGTGCAAGCCGCGCGCCGCAACGTCGGTCGCAACCAGAATGTCCACATCACCTTGGGTGAACTGCTCTAAAATACGCTCACGTTTTTTCTGCGGTACATCACCAGTCAGTAGGCCAACACGGTGGTTATCGGCCGCCAAATGTGCCCAAATCTGTTCACAGCGGTGCTTAGTGTTAGCAAAAATGATTGCGCGATCTGGCCACTCTTCTTCGATAAGAGTCTGTAGCAGCGCCATCTTGTGTTCGTTCGATGGGTAGAACAGCTCTTCCTGAATGCGATGACCGGTTTTTTGCTCAGGTTCTACCACCACATGTTCAGGATTGTTCATGTGTTCAAAAGCCAGCTCTTGCACGCGGTAAGAGAGGGTGGCAGAGAACAGCATGTTGAGGCGATCTTTGGGCTCAGGCATACGGCGGAACAAGAAACGAATGTCTTTAATAAAGCCGAGATCAAACATGCGATCTGCTTCATCCAGTACCACTGCTTGAATGTGATTGAGGTTGAATACACGCTGTTTGTAGAAATCGATAATGCGGCCGGTGGTCCCGATCAGAATATCGACGCCACTTTGCAATTTTGCGAGTTGCTTATCATAGCTTTCGCCACCATAAGCCAAAGCTGCTTTCAGACCGGTGGAGGCCAACAAAGGCTCGGCATCATTAAAGATCTGAATTGCCAGTTCGCGAGTCGGGGCCATAATAATGGCGCGTGGCTGAGTTTCTGCTCGGCCTTCAGCGGCTGGTGTGGTCAATAAATGGTTGAAGGTAGCAGTAAGAAACGCGAGCGTTTTACCAGTCCCTGTTTGGGCCTGGCCTGCGATGTCTTGGCCGGAGAGCAGTACCGGCAACGCCAATGCTTGGATAGGGGTACAGTAAACAAACCCCTTTTTTTCCAGTCCATCAATAACTTGTGGCTGTAAACCAAAGTCGGCGAACTTATGCTCTGTGATATGCGTCTTTTTCATGGCTATAGAATATCAGCTTACGCTTGCAATACGGAAGTAAATACATTCCAATAGAGCATCTATTTACTGGTTGAGTTATCACCAGTGCAGAAAATCACATTGGAGTGAAAGATGAGTGACAAAATTTTGCAGCTGACCGATGACGGTTTCGAGAACGATGTAATCAAAGCTGCAGGCCCGGTTCTAGTTGACTTTTGGGCGGAGTGGTGTGGTCCTTGTAAGATGATTGCCCCGATCCTAGATGAAGTGGCTGACGAATACGCAGGCAAACTCACTATCGGTAAACTGAATATTGACCATAACGCGGGAACACCACCTAAGTTTGGTATCCGCGGCATCCCAACACTGCTGCTGTTTAAAGATGGCAGTGTGGTAGCGACTAAAGTTGGTGCGCTATCAAAGACTCAGCTGAAAGAGTTCCTAGACGCGAACCTGTAATGAGTCAGACCGCCAAGCCGTACATAGCAATATGTACGGTTTTGTTTTTGGCAAAAAACAATTTCTAGACTAGGCTAATATTTAGTGCTAGTTTATCGCACGTTAATTAAACAGTTGTTCACTTCTTGGTCAATCCTGAGACCATATCCATCTTAACTTAACAACGATCCTTTTTGACTAACTAAGTATCCACCACAATGAATCTAACAGAACTGAAGAACACCCCTGTGTCTGATCTGGTTAAGCTTGGCGAAAGTCTGGGCCTTGAAAACCTGGCACGCCTACGCAAACAAGACATTATTTTCGCAATCCTCAAAGCACACGCAAAAAGTGGTGAAGACATTTTTGGCGATGGGGTTCTGGAAATTCTTCAAGACGGTTTTGGTTTCTTACGTAGTGCAGACAGTTCATACCTTGCTGGCCCTGACGACATCTATGTGTCACCTAGCCAAATTCGTCGCTTTAACCTACGTACAGGCGACTCAATTGCCGGGAAAATTCGTCCGCCGAAAGAGGGTGAACGTTACTTTGCATTGCTCAAAGTGAACACTGTAAACGATGACCGTCCAGACAACGCCCGCAACAAAATCCTTTTCGAGAACTTAACTCCTCTACACGCCAATGAACGTATGGTGATGGAACGTGGCAATGGCTCCACAGAAGACATCACGGCGCGTGTTCTCGATTTGGCAGCACCGATTGGTAAAGGTCAACGTGGTTTGATCGTTGCTCCGCCAAAAGCGGGTAAAACCATGCTGCTACAAAACATCGCTCAAAGCATCGCCAGCAATCACCCTGAGTGTGTGCTGATGGTACTGCTGATTGACGAGCGTCCAGAAGAAGTGACTGAGATGCAGCGCCTAGTAAAAGGTGAAGTGGTTGCTTCAACCTTTGATGAGCCAGCATCGCGCCACGTACAAGTGGCAGAAATGGTGATTGAAAAAGCCAAACGTCTGGTTGAACACAAGAAAGACGTGGTGATCCTACTGGATTCGATTACTCGTCTAGCGCGTGCCTACAACACTGTGGTTCCTGCATCAGGTAAAGTACTGACCGGTGGTGTGGATGCGAACGCATTGCATCGTCCTAAGCGTTTCTTTGGGGCTGCACGTAATGTAGAAGAAGGCGGTAGCTTGACCATTATCGCTACTGCGCTGGTTGATACCGGTTCTAAGATGGATGAAGTGATTTACGAAGAGTTCAAAGGTACAGGTAACATGGAACTGCACTTGAACCGTAAGATTGCTGAAAAACGTGTTTTCCCAGCTATCGACTTCAACCGTTCAGGTACGCGTCGTGAAGAGTTACTGACTAAGACCGATGAGCTACAAAAGATGTGGATTCTACGCAAGATCGTTCACCCAATGGGCGAAACCGATGCGATGGAATTCCTGATTGATAAGTTAGCCATGACCAAAACCAACGATGAGTTCTTTGACGCGATGCGTCGACAGTAATTGAACGTTATCTCAAACACCACCCTTGCGGTGGTGTTTTTGTTTGCGTTCTAGACCAGTGGTGTCCACACTGATGTAGAACGAACAAGGAGGAGTATATGCAACAAGGATGGTTGTACCTCGTTCTTCTCTTTTTGTTAGGTTTGCCGCCTTACGCGCTTGGTGGTGATATCACGGCAACAGAGCGTGAGCTTTGGCTTGCGGAGCCACAGACCCAACAGAAAGCCGAAGAGCTTTATCTGCTCGCACTGCACAATGAAGTAGATCGCTTACAGTTCAATTTGCAGCGTATCAGTTATCCCGCACAAGAAGTCGTGCGTTTTCTTCTATTGCAAAAATTTGAACAAGGCCAGCTGATCTTGACGGAGGAGCTTGCCGTATTCATTGCTGTTCAAAAATCACAGACACCCAATTATTTGATTGCTGAACGGGGCGACGGTTATGAGTTCTCTGTCCCCGCTTTTGATTATGCCGCGATCGCCCATCGACTGTTAAAACAAGCACAGCAGCAAAAAGATATCGTGATGTTTGTGTTACAAGCAGAAAATGGCGAACTCAATCTGCGTGAGTGGCTTTCTGGTTCTTCGGCTCAATCAGTAGATGTTCGTCAGCGTTTATTACTCACAGAGTTGCATCGTTTATCACCGCAAGCCATGGAGCGTTTGATTGCCCAAATCACCACTGAGCAGGTGACGAGTTGGCTGCCCTCTGCAACGGTGATGGTGCAATTTGCGCAGCGTAGTCAAAGCCATGCCTTGTATCAAAGGCTTTGGTTAATGAAGGCTAATGATGAAATTAGGCAAGAGGTTGCTCGTTTAGGGGCGCAAGCCGATGGTTTTGCTAAGCAGCAACTAATGCTTGCTGTCGAAAATCCCAGCCTTAAGCAAGAGGCACTGCAAGCATTGATTGAAATACGCCCTATGTCGATGGAGGTTGAGCAATTCTTAATTGAGAAACTAGGACAAAGTGAAAATGTCTCTCAGGTTGCGAGTATGCTTGCTCAATCGGGTTATCAAGGATGGTTGCATGAGTTAGTCAGCTCGAATCGCGCGGTGAAACAGCAAGCGATTTTAGCGGTACTGAATCCATAACCAACAAATGTAAGAAAATGGCGCAGAACAATCTTGAGGTTTGTTATACTGCCGCTATCGCTGTCAACGAGTAGTAGACCTATGAATTTTAAGGACTTACGGGATTTTCTTGACTATTTAGAGCAACGTGGGGAGCTAAAACGTATTACCCATCCGATTGATCCGCATTATGAAATGACCGAGATCAGCGACCGGACGTTACGTGCTAAAGGCCCAGCGTTGTTGTTTGAAAATCCGCTAGGTTACGACTTTCCAGTGCTAACCAATTTGTTTGGTACGCCAGAACGCGTTGCTATGGGCATGGGGCGACAGCAGGTTCAAGAGCTGCGTGATGTCGGTCAGTGGTTGGCTTATCTTAAAGAGCCAGAGCCACCTCGTGGTTTAAAAGAGCTGATTGAAAAGCTGCCCGTTTTTAAACAAGTGCTCAATATGCCAGTTAAGCGCTTGCGTCGTGCTCCTTGCCAAGAAATCGTGTGGCAGGGTGATGAGGTTGATCTCGATAAAATCCCTGCGATGAGCTGCTGGCCGGACGATGTTGCACCACTTTTAACTTGGGGTCTAACCATTACGCGTGGCCCACATAAAAAGCGCCAAAATCTTGGGATCTATCGTCAGCAAAAAATCGCCCGTAATAAAGTCATCATGCGTTGGTTAGCCCATCGCGGAGGGGCATTAGACTTGCGGGATTGGATGGAGAAACATCCCGGAGAGCCTTTTCCTGTCAGTGTGGCGTTCGGTGCCGATCCGGCGACCATTCTCGGTGCAGTAACGCCCGTCCCAGATACCTTATCTGAATACGCGTTTGCTGGACTGTTGCGTGGCAGTCGTACTGAAGTGGTCAAGTCGATCAGTAACGATCTGGAAGTGCCGGCGAGTGCTGAAATCGTGCTCGAGGGCTATATCGATCCTAACGAATTTGCAGATGAAGGTCCCTATGGTGACCACACGGGTTATTACAACGAGGTTGAGCGCCATCATGTGTTCACTGTCACTCATGTGACCATGCGTAATAAGCCGATTTATCACAGCACCTATACAGGGCGTCCGCCCGATGAACCCGCCGTGCTTGGTGTGGCGCTTAACGAAGTCTTCGTACCTATCTTGCAAAAGCAGTTTCCTGAAATTGCCGATTTTTATCTGCCGCCAGAAGGCTGCTCGTATCGCATGGCGATAGTGACACTTAAGAAACAGTATCCGGGACACGCTAAGCGGGTGATGCTGGGTGTGTGGTCATTCCTACGTCAATTTATGTACACCAAGTTTGTGATTGTGTGTGATGAACAAGTGAATGCGCGCGATTGGCCACAAGTGATTGCCGCTATGGTCAATCACATGTCGCCTCTGCGCGATACTCTATTTATTGAGCATACGCCGATTGACTCGCTGGATTTTGCTTCACCAGTGGTGGGTTTAGGCTCAAAAATCGGTTTGGATGCCACCGTCAAATGGCCTGCAGAGCTGGTGCTTTCTAACTATGACCAGAGTGACAAGACAACGGAACTTTCACTGGAAGTGCTAAAAGCCTGCTTGAGTGATGAAGCGGATGTGTTGGATGTTGCATTACCGGAGGCGGCGAATGGTAAGTTGGTTCTTCTACTTATTAATAAGCAGGAAGCTGGGCAGGCACAGCAACTGTTACAGCGTGTAGTCGATAAACTCAATGGTGACTCGCCGCTTAAGTTTGTGATCTTGTGCGATGATGACGTGAATATCCATGACTGGAATGATGTGATCTGGGCAATGACCACACGCATGGATCCGGCACGTGATAGCTTACGAATCGTTGGCCAAGATTTGATCTGCTTTGATGCAACCAATAAACTGCCTGACGAAGTCGAACGTGAATGGGGTACTCCGATCCGAAAAGATCCTAAGTTAGTCGCGAAAATCGATTCGTTATGGGATGAGTTAGGTATTGTATGACCTATACCGTCCGCATCGTGCCTAATGATAGACACTTTATAATTCACTCAGGTGAAACGGTGCTTGATGCTGCGCTCAACCAGCAAATTGCCTTTCCCCACCGCTGCCGAATTGGCGCCTGTGCCGCTTGCTTATGTAAGTTGGTTGAAGGTGAGGTGGAGTATGAACTCGAACCGTTATTGACCGAACAAGAAAAAGCGACAGGGTGGATATTTGCCTGCCAAGCCTGCGCAATTACTGATTTAGTGCTGACTTTTGAAGAGTAAGCCAGAGGAAGTTCAATGATAATTCAATGCCAAGTTAAGTCTGTGCAGCCGCTCGCGACGCATACTTACCAAATCCTATTACAACCCGAGCACGCGGTGGCTTACCAAGCCGGGCAATATTTAATGGTGGTGATGGGCGAAAAAGATAAGCGACCATTCTCACTTGCTAGTAGTCCTTGCCGTAGCAATGGCGAGCTCGAACTGCATATTGGTGCGGCGGATCACAGCGCCTTTGCCCACCAAGTCGTGGAAAAATTTCAGCAAGCCCATCTTAATCAGACATGGGTTGAAGTGGATGTGCCACATGGCAATGCCGCATTACAAGAGAGTGAGCGACCTCTACTCTTAATCGCTGGCGGGACCGGCTTTAGCTATGTGCGTTCCATCTTAGATCATTGCCTCTCGCAAGGTAAAACTCAGCCTATCTACCTGTATTGGGGCGCGCGTGATGCAGCTCAGCTGTACGCACTGAATGAGTTGCAAGAGCTTGCCAAGCAACATGCTCATTTGCAGGTTGTTCCAGTGGTCGAGCAAGCACAAGATGGCTGGACTGGAAAAGTTGGCAATGTACTGCAAGCGATTAACAACGACTTTGCAAGTTTAGAAGCATTTGACATCTATATAGCAGGTCGCTTTGAGATGGCTGGAGCCGCACGTGAGCAATTTACTCAAAACAAACAAGCTCGACGCGATCGAATGTTTGCCGATGCTTACGCCTTTATTTAACGCGCAGCTATAAACAAGACACAAGACAAAGCCCAACGCTAAATCGTTGGGCTTTTTTATGACTTTCTCTTTATAGATAGACTAGAACAAAAGCTTAAAAAGAATAACTCTGTGGATAAGTTGTCATCAAGGTCTGAGTAAAGTGGGATAAATAAGCCCTTGTGCGCAAATGCAGCGATTAAGCGCTATTTCTATC
>NZ_WPDC01000027.1:0-44196 GCF_035615595.1 Vibrio sp. R-1
AGATTTCATTTCGAAACCACTTGAACTCTTATGTATCTCTCTGGCCAATCATAAGCATATTTATTGCCTACTTTTATGGTTTTCTTTGCGATGAAGCAAAGCTCGTTGTCACCTAATGTGGAAACTTTCTTTACGACAGCGTTTTTCGGATGTGTGTAATCTAAATCAACAAAAACATCACAGTAACCTTCAAGTGGTTTTTTGCTCTTTTTGATCGACTTTTCAATTTGAGTCTTGATTTTCTTTGCCACTCGATTCAAATCCGCATCGTCCGCAAGCGTCGATTGACTAAAAATTGTGAGGAAAATGCTCAACATTACTCGCCTCAAAAACTTCATCAAATTCACCTCACCAAGATTAAGCAAGGAGGAAAATGTAACCGAAATATCTTCTTGGCGAGTTTGAACTTGTGTTGTTTGGAGCTTAACCTGCTTTTTCTTGCAATGACGATGTCGAGCAAGGATGATTAATACGCTTAGCGACCTTTCTTTAATGTCGAGCTTTGGCGTGTAAAGCCTTGGTGTGGGAATACGTTGCGGATTCTTTGCTGGATCTTTTTCGGGACTTGCTTCGAAAACGCCAGCTTGGCTCCAGTCCTTTGTTGATACACCTTAATTTCCCCTGAAAAAGGTTCATGTTGAGCGATATCGATAAGGTTATGTTTGAATGTTGGCGGAAAATGTCCCTTGCTACGAACAAGATGACCATCTTTGAAGCTGACCACCAAGATGGGTCTATCGATCGCGACTAGCCAGAAGATAATTATCGCCGCAAGAAGTATTACATACAGCATATCCATAAGAGACATCTCCTTATTCTGCTAATAACCGACTGAGATCTTCTTTTAAACTGTTGACGGTTTTGCTTGCCTTTTCACTTCTTGAAGCCTCGCTGAGTAGATACTCAATCGCATCGGATAATGTACAACCTAACTCATTGGCTTTTAGGGATAACTTTTCCCAAACTCGGTAATCTAAATCAATAGATTTCTTGCGTGTATGGATTTGTTCTGCATTAAAGTGGCGCTTACGCTTGGCTCTGATCGCTTGTTTAAGTTTGTTATCGAGCTCGGAAGACATATGTTCTTCAATCCAAGACAGTACATGGGTTGGTTCATGTTCTATCGCCCTGAGCTTCTGTACCGCAGCTTCAATTTCACTTTTATCAATATAGCGAGTAACGGGCTCTCCATCCTTCCATTTATTGATGAGATACTGCCATTTCCAACCACATTCTAAATTTTCAAGTTGTTGATATTTCATCTTCGGCCACTTTCCATTGTTATACAGTGACAGCGTAACCCACTGTCTACAGACTTGCAATTCTCCCTATCAAAAAAGCGAGAAAGATCATCGTCGACTTTCACTGTTCGCTGCTCGGCTTTTTCTATATAATTTGGCTCTTTTCAATCAGTTCGATATCTCAATGACCCAAAGCATCTGGCGCAGTGTAACGCCTCAATTTGAGCAGTTTAACAAAGTCTTTGAAAACTACCCTAACCTAGCTCCCATTTCACTGATCGAGATTCAGCCTCGTTTAACCAGTGCGCTTGAACAGTTTGTTCACCTTAAAGGGTTTAGTCGAATCCTCTTGATTAATGCTCCCGATAACTCGATTTATCGCTCTCTCTTTAAAGACGCATTACTTGAGCAGGATCTTGATGTTCCTGTCGTGAGTACAGAGACGTTAGATATTTCAGAGATTCTAGGCCAAGTCAAAGTTGAGCATGGTGGTCTAGTTCATAAAACGTCAGGATATCTCGAACAAGCGAATGGCGGTTATTTGATTGTTTCAGCGAATTTATTGCTGGCTAATCCACGCTATTGGCCAACAGTAAAAGCCGCCGTTTTGGGTGAAACTGTCTCTCCTATCAATTGCGATCCAAAATCTCCGCTCCCTAATCGCTTAGGTTCAAGTTACGACGTTAAACTTATTGTTGTCGGTGATCGCACGCAGCTTGGCGATCTGGATTTTTTAGATGCTGATATTCATTCCGGCTTATGTTTGTTTTCAGAGCTTGAATTAGATCTCAAGATAGAAGAAGAAACGATTGAAGACTACCTCGGCTACTTACGCTGGTTGTGTGAACAGTACAATTTGCCTTCATTAACCTGCTCTGCCATCCAGTCTCTGATGACGGCTGGTGCTCGTTATACTGAAGATCAACATTACGCTCCCCTTTGTTTAATGTGGCACCGAGCGCTACTTGAAGAAGCTCGCCTTGAATCTGAAGATCCGTTGATTGACGCTGAACATATTGAAATTGCTTTAGATAAACGCTATCTGCGCGAGTCTTATTTACCCGAAAGAGCTCTAGACGACATTCTTGACGGTCAAGTGATCATCGAAACCCAGGGTGAACAAGTCGGGCAAGTTAATGGCTTGACAGTCATCGAAGTCACTGGACACCCAATGCCTTACGGTGAGCCTGCTCGAATTTCCTGTGTGATCCATTTTGGTGATGGTGACATTGCGGATGTAGAGAGAAAAGTTGAGTTAGGCGGCAACCTGCATGCTAAAGGCATGATGATTATGCAAGCTTTTGTGAGTAGTGCCTTGAATCTTGATGGTTCTCTGCCCTTTTCTGCTTCGATTGTTTTTGAGCAGTCTTATAGTGAAGTTGATGGTGATAGCGCTTCACTGGCGGAATTATGTTCATTAGTGAGTGCGCTTTCTGAGTATCCGATTGACCAACAGATTGCTGTTACTGGCGCTGTTGACCAATTTGGACGAGTTCAAGCGGTCGGTGGTCTGAATGAAAAAATTGAAGGATTTTATCGCGTCTGTTGTCACCAAGGCTTAACTGGAGAACAGGGTGTGATTTTGCCAAGTTCGAACCTGAAACACTTGGCGCTTCATAAATCAGTAGTAGAAAGCATTAAGAATGGTGAATTCAACATCTGGCCTGTTTCGACGGTGGATGAAGCGATTCCTCTTCTCATGGGTAAACCTTTCCGTGGAGAAGATGAAGACAGCGTGATCGCAAAGATCGCTGAAAGAATTGATAATTTTGAAAAACTTGTGCAACCGCACGGAATTGTGGAACGGATCAAAAACTGGCTTAGCTGGCACTGATCGGAGTTGTTTGGCGTACACGTGTTCACTAACATGCACCCAACAAAAAATGGAGTAATCAATAATGCAGAACAAACGTGATTCGTATAATCGAGAAGATCTTTTAGCGTCAAGCCAAGGTGAGCTGTTTGGTGAGGGCTATCCTCAACTTCCAGCGCCAAATATGTTGATGATGGATCGCATTACCAAGATGTCAGAAACTGAAGGTGAATTTGGTAAAGGTTTGATCTTAGCTGAGCTCGATATCACGCCTGATTTATGGTTTTTTGATTGCCATTTCCCAGGAGACCCAGTGATGCCGGGATGCTTGGGCTTAGATGCCATGTGGCAACTGGTGGGTTTTTTCCTTGGCTGGGTTGGCGGTAAAGGTAAAGGTCGCGCGCTTGGCGTTGGCGAAGTGAAATTTACAGGACAAATTTTACCAACCGCTAAAAAAGTCACCTACGAAATTAACATGAAGCGTGTGGTGAACCGTAAGCTAGTGATGGGTTTAGCCGATGGTCGCGTACTTGTTGATGGCAAAGAAATATACGTAGCCAAAGATCTTAAAGTTGGCTTGTTCCAAGATACGTCTGCGTTTTAAAGATAGAATCTCTAAACGAATAACAGCCCGTTTCGGGCTGTTTTCCTAGCGATAAGCCTTTTCAAGCTTTGTTGTATGGGAAATTATTTGCAGAGACCAGAAAGTTTATCGTTTCTAGCATCACGCCAACCACCTAACCAATAAGAGCGTACTTCCGTCTGTTGATAGGGACATTCGTCATGGGATCGACCGTTTAGACCGGCTTTGTATCCTTGCGATTGAGCTCTTTCTAGGCGATCACGCTTTTGTCTCTTCATAGTTCTGTCCTCATACGGTAACTTTGGTGTAACGTACAACTATTAAACTTGTGTGGATCTTTTATGACCACACCAATACAGAATCGATCAATTATTCGCCTTTCTCAAGCAATAAAAAAGGCACAAACCCAAATCTGTGAGCTTGTGCCCTTCCTGACAAAAAACCTATTTTCTACGGAACCCTAGTACACCAAGCACCATCAAAAGCCCTAATCCGAAGCTACCCCCTTTACGTTCAGAGGCTTGCTCTTCGGTTGAACGCTGTTGAATGTTAGCACTTGTTGCATTCACAATTGGAACTAACTTCACGGCGACGACGGTTTCTTCGCGGTTACTACACAATGAATTATGTGCTGTCGTATCGTATCCACCTGAACATTTCAGCGCAGTTGCAGAGATAACGCCTGCATCATTTATATCCGTGGCATCAATAACACGGAACTGGTTGTTGTTGCCTGTTGCAGTATTGTCATTAGTGAGATCATCTAACAACCAAGCCTTATTAGCAAAAATAGCCATGCGGCTTGGATCACTGCCATTGGCACTGTATGGATAAATAAACCCTCTTTTACGGCGCGGTTTACCATCATTCTCACGGGTGTCGTTCGCGTCAACTTGACCGACAATCTCGTTATAGCTGTTAATTGCCCCTGCCTTGCCGCCGGCTCCTGTGAAGAAGATGCCGCCGGTTAAGAAGTTAGCTGTTGGAGTGCTAGCAGAAACATCTTCGATAACAAATAATCGATTACCCGCGGCTCCATTCTCTGGTCGGCTACCTGCGCGTTTAGCAGAGCCTAACGCGACGAGGTTTTTGTTTACATCGGTGACTACCGAATTACTGTGAATATAATCGCCACCAATTCTAGATTCAGCGCCTGAAACGGCTTTGGTCGTCCAACTTGCTGCATTAGAAAAATTACTGGTGTCATCTAGTTGGAAAACTGAGGCCTGCATGTAGTGATTGTCTGTATCGTATGAACTATAACCGACCGCGTATAGCTTACCGCCATTTTCAACGACATCACGCATACTGCCTTGTGCAAGACGATTATTGCGATTAGGTTCGGTACCCGTTGGCCAATTTAATTCAACGGTAGCACTGCCATCATTTTTCCAAATTGCGGGTTTGGAATAAAAGTAAGTACCTTCATTATTCGGGGAACTTTTAGAAACACTACCGACAGTGTAGTCACCATCTGTTTTCCATGCACGGGTATATAAGGCATCAGCTACATTAGGTGCACTGATTGTTGATGGTAGACGGGCTTGAATGGCATTAGCGTTTCTACGATACGTTGTCACGTCACCAGTTTTTACATTGATCCCGATAGGCGTAGCATTACTCGTTAGGCTATTAACAATCACGTTTTGTGACTCATCAATAGGCGCGCCTGTTGTTCCAGTACCAATAAAAGCAATTGAGTTAGCAACTTGCGTACTATTGATCTCTGCTTGCCAGCGATTCCAATGGGGATCTGCCCAGGTATTACACGTCGAATACAAAAGTTCGCTGTAGCAGTAGCGTTCAAAGTCATTGCGTTCTTGTACATAAACGAACGCATTATCAATCCCGAAAGCCACTTCATCACGGTAACTTAAACCATCGACTGCTTTACCTGTGCTGGCTTTTTCAATGCGAGTTTCACCTGCCAAAGCAAAGTTTTGACAATTCACACTACCGACAGTCGAATTATTAAAACAGCTATCTGTGCCTGTACTTGGTTGGATCGCCACACCCCATGCACTACCGTAGCTTTGCCCTGTGCTTGGGGTCACTTCTATCACTTGGTAGAGTGCCGCGTTGGCCGTTTGGGTAGCAAGTAATACGGCGCTGGCTAAAATCGAACGTTTAAAAGTAATACGACTCATGTTTTCTATTCACTTTCCTGTTGCATCGCTTCAAGCTCTTCCCAACGCTCAAAAGCAATTTCGAGTTCCTGCTCTGTTGCAGTTAACTTGTCTAAAATGGGTTGTGTTTTATCGACAGGCTGACTGAAAAAGTCTGGACTATTGACGATGTCTTGTAACGCTGTGATCTCAACTTCCAGCTCTTCTAATCTTTGCGGAAGAGCTTCAAGTTCGCGTTGCAGTTTATAAGATAACTTCTTCTGCTTAGTTTTCGATGGTGCGGATTTGGGAGACTCCTCAACCACTTTTTCTTTTTTGACGATATTTTCAGCAGCTCTGCTTTGTAAAACTTGGGCACGCTGTTGCTGAGCGTCATGGTAGCCACCGACAAATTCTTCAATCTTGCCGTCGCCTTCAAAAATCCAACTTGAGGTGACGGTGTTATCGACAAATTCACGATCGTGGCTGACCAGCAATAAAGTGCCTTGGTAATTGGCAAGCAATTCTTCCAAAAGTTCCAAAGTTTCGATATCTAAATCGTTGGTTGGTTCATCAAGCACTAATAGGTTGTTGGCTTTAAGCAAAATGCGCGCAAGCAGCAAACGGTTTTTTTCTCCGCCAGATAACGCTTTTACTGGGGTTCTTGCCCGCTTGGGTGAGAACAAAAAGTCCTGTAGATAGCTTAACGCGTGGCGAAGACGCCCGCCTACCATCACTTCTTGTTTACCATCCGCTAAGTTATCGATAACGGTTTTTTCAGGATCGAGTAACTCCCGGTATTGATCAAAGTAGGCGACCTCAAGCTTAGTACCACAGTGTATTTTGCCGCTATCGGGCTGTAAGTCACCTAGCAAAATTTTGAGTAAGGTACTTTTGCCACAACCATTAGGACCAATTAACGCAATTCGGTCACCGCGCATGATGTTGAAGCTGAAACCATCAACAATGGTTTTGCCACCGATCGAGTAATGAAGATTTTCGGCTTCAAAAACGATTTTCCCTGAGCGATTGGAATCATCGATTTGCAGGTTGACTTTACCCTGCACTTCACGACGTTCACTACGTTCTTGACGAAGACGTTTCAGTGCCCGAACTCGTCCTTCATTACGAGTTCTTCGTGCTTTAATACCTTGACGGATCCAAACCTCTTCTTGAGCGAGCTTTTTATCAAACTCGGCATTTTGCAGCTCTTCAACCCGCAGCATCTCTTCTTTTTCAGTAAGATAATTTTCATAATCTCCTGGGAAAGAGCTGAGTTGACCGCGATCGAGATCCACAATGCGGGTTGCCATAGACTTAATAAAAGCACGGTCATGGGAAATGAAAATGATAGAACCTCGGAAATCTTTCAGAAAACCTTCTAACCATTCAATCGTTGTTACATCAAGGTGGTTGGTTGGTTCGTCAAGAAGCAGGACATCGGGATCACACGCCAGTGCACGCGCTAATGCGGCTTTACGCTGCCAACCACCAGACAGGTCGGTTAGTTTGGTGTGGCCATCTAGTTTTAAGGAACCCAGCACATTTTTGATTCGATCTTCAAAGCGCCAAGCACCAGAAACTTCAAGCTGCTCTTGGATATGTGCAAGCTTATTAATGTTGGATTCGCTTGGATCTGTTGCTACGAGATCTAATTGATCTTGATAGATCTTGAGTTGTTCGCCAATGCCTTGCAGACCACCTGAAACATAATCAAATACAGTACCCGCTTGATTGCGAGGCGGATCTTGCTCTAAACGGGATACGACGACATCTTGCATGACTTGCATCTTGCCATCATCCAGCAGAATCTCGCCTGCGAGTACTTTCATCAGCGTGGATTTTCCGGCGCCATTACGCCCAACCAGACACACTCTTTCATTTTCTTGTAAGGCGAAATCAGCGTGATCCAGTAATGGGTGATCGCCAAAGGCCAGCAAACCGTTATGGATGGTAATTAATGCCATTATGTTTTAACCACTCTCTTAATTCTTGTATGTCAAAAGGCCAATTCAGTTCATTACCTTGGTAAGCGACAACCGGTATAGTGACCGCGTAACGAGAAAATAGCTCGTCATTAAAGGCAATCTCTACCACGTCAACTTGTTTGGTGAGCCCTAATTCATTGAGTAACGCATAGGCCATCTCACAGAGATGGCATCCTTCAGTGCTGTACAAGGTTATCATTGAATTTCCTAACTCTGATGGGTGATCAGCCAGCAGTTATGAATTTGTTTATTTCGCTCAAAATCCAGCGGTAAGGTTTGATGCGAGATATTTTGAGCGTTGAGGCCCAAAGCGTGTAGCGCTTCCATATCCATCTTGAAATGGCGCTTGTTATTAGAGAAAACAATCGTCCCTTCTGGGCGCAGCAACCGTTTAAGATTGGTCATAAGCGTGACGTGGTCACGTTGTACATCAAAAGTCTGCTCCATACGTTTAGAGTTAGAAAACGTTGGCGGATCAATAAAGATAAGATCGTACTGGCTTTGGGCATTCGCGAGCCACTGTAGACAGTCGGCCTGAACGTACTGGTGCTGACGCCCAACCTGCCCGTTTAACTGCATGTTCTCTTTGGCCCATTCAAGATAAGTTTTCGACATATCGACGGTCGTCGTCGATTTTGCACCGCCACAAGCAGCATGTACTGTCGCAGAGCCGGTATAGGCAAATAAATTGAGAAAATCTTTGCCTTGTGCCATTTGCCCTAAACGACGACGAGTAATTTTGTGGTCAAGGAATAAGCCAGTATCGAGATAATCGTATAGGTTGACGATCAACTTCACGCCATACTCGGTAATTTGCATGGTCTGTGCTTGCTGGCCGAGTTTCTCGTATTGCGACGTGCCTTTTTGTCTTTCACGAACTTTGAGCACGACGTTGTTCGCATCGACATCCAACACTTGAATGGCTGCGCGAATAATATCGGTCAAACGACGCTTCGCTTTCTCTTCAGGAATATCCTTTGGCGCTGCGTACTCTTGGATCATGAGATGATCTTGGTAGACATCAATAGCCACATTGTATTCGGGAAGATCCGCATCATAGAGGCGGAAGCAATCGAGCCCCTCACGCTTAGCCCATTTGCCAATCTTGTTGAAGTTTTTCTTCAAACGGTTGGCAAAATCGGGGGCAATGAGGATTTCTTGAGTACCTTCATTGCTGACGCTGTTTTGCTCTCGCATGGCTATGGTGTAATTCTTTTGGTGACATGGTAACGCACCATTATTCAACTTGAACTGTTTGTCCGCACGCATGCGCAAACAACTGAGTAATTCATCAGAACTCGAGAAAATAGAAGCGTGGCAGCCACCAAACTCAGCTTTAAGCTGTGCACCAAATGCAGTGTACAGAGCGATCAAACCGGGATGAGTACCTAAACGCTCACCATACGGTGGGTTACAAATCACAATACCTTCAGCGAAGTTTTCTGGGCGTTTTACTTTTGCCGCATCACCCAAGGTAAAGCTGATTAGCTCTTCTACACCGGCACGGCGGGCGTTATCTTTAGCCGTCTGCAATACGCGGTTATCGTTATCTACGCCGTAGAAATGAGTTTCTACCTTTTTGACTCCACGTTTACCTTGCACGCTGGCTTCTGATTTCACACTTGCCCAGAGTTCTGGTTCGAAATCTTCTAATGCTTCGAAGCCCCACTTTTTACGTTGTAAGCCTGGAGCAATATTGGCAGCCATCATCGCCGCTTCAATCAGTAAGGTACCGGAGCCACACATAGGATCGAGAAGCGGTTTACTGGCATCCCAACCACTGCGCAGAATGATTGCGGCGGCTAATGTTTCACGTAATGGCGCTTTACCTGCTTCAGTTCGGTAGCCGCGAGCATGCAAGCCTGAACCCACCATATCGATACCAAGCAGAGCATTCTCTTTGTGTAAGCGGACATGGATATGAAGATCTGCAAGATCTTTACTGATCGACGGACGCGGAAGATTTTTCTTAGTGAAGCAATCTACGATGGCGTCTTTGACTTTCATCGCACCGTATTGGCTATTGCGAATTTCTCGGTTCGTGCCATTGAAATCAACAACGAGCTTTTTAGAACTGTGGAAATAGTTGACCCAGTTGACTGAAGTTGTTGAAAGATAGAGATCTAAGTCATTCTGACACTTAAATTCAGCCACAATACGAACAAATCTTGATGCGAGACGACTCCATAGACAGCAGCGATAGATCTGTTCATTGGTTGCTTTAAATTTAACCCCGGCCTGAACGGGTTTGGCATCGTTAATACCCAGTTGGGTTAATTCTTCAACTAATAGATTCTCAAGGCCGTTAGACGTCACCGCTAGATACTGATTCATAGTGTTCTTTTGCTGATAAAAATGGTCTCAGATTATAACTGACAATGTGAACCATACCTAAAGCTAACTCATCACCAAGCCAAAAAATCTCTCTTTTACCCATTCGATCCTTTCTATGCCGATCATATCGGTCAGTGTGTACACACTCCTGTTCCAACGCTTGCTAACTAAGCATTTATTCTCGTTAGTGACTACTTATTCATGCTTATTTTGGACTATACCAGATGCATTTTTACACTGTAAATAAGTTACAAAAGGTCATAAAACGGGAATTTCCGACTTAAAAATACAAAGTGAATGCCCTGTTTCACTGTGTTTAAGTAAAAAATAGATGTCTAAATTTTGTACCGAGCTCACATTGCCTAACGAATTAGCTCGATTTAAAGGCAAAAAAAATCGGCTTACGCCGATAAGAAATGAAGGAACGAAATAGGAAAGGAACGAATGTTGAATAAAAAATTAACTGACCATGGCCATTTGGGGTGTATACAAAAGTGTATTCACATCCGACATTCTGTCGTGCATCACTTTAATCACTTGACCAAATTCCAGTGTTTTGCTGCCGTTTAAAGCAAAAGAAACCAAATCACTGTACGCGCAAAGAGTGGCGTTCTCCCCCACTTCTAACGCAATAAAAATACCGCTGTTAAGGGAGTTTCGTAGAGATATCAGCTGACCTTGTTGTGGGGTATAACCGGTTCCCTGACCATCAAAAAACCAGCTTTTAGGCTGTACGGGTTTGTGGAAGCGTTTTGCGGCCACACAGTACAGCGCCAACTCCGCTTTACGAGGCTCACTCAGAGGTAGACAGGCAATGTGTTCTTTGTACAACTGAAAATCAGAAGCGTCATCTACGGTGAAGGGGTTCTCGATGAATGCACAATCCACCAAAAGATTGCGACTGAGATTGGTACGAAACAGCATATCGTCACCAAGGTTGAGCATCAGATAACCTTCGCTATCTGAGAAGTACCAACTCCATTTGTCACTTGGTTTAAGCATTGTTCCACTCTCAACGATACATTTGGGAGGATGAGGTAAGCTATGTGACCTACCCTTGCCTATGAATATCAGTAATTCTATGAAGGTGCCGAGAAAAAAAAAGAGGAAATGCGTTAGACATTTCCTCAGTAATTCCGCTGATAAATCGGGGAACTTACAGGTTCTTGACGATATCGGCGACCAGCCCTGGTCCTTGATAAATAAAGCCGCTATAGACCTGAACTAATTTTGCTCCTGCTAAGAGCTTTTCTTTGGCGGATATGTAGGAATCGATACCACCGACCCCGATGATCGGAATTTCTTCACCGAGTTCTTTATACAGACACTTAATAACTTCTGTACTGCGGTTTTGCAAAGGTCGTCCACTGAGGCCGCCAGCTTCGTTGGCAAACTTCATCCCTTCAACCAATGAACGATCTAAGGTGGTGTTTGTCGCGATGACACCATCGATTTTGTTTTTCAAAAGTGATTGGCAGATTTGCTGAATTTCATCGTCACTTAAATCTGGTGCAATCTTAAGTGCAAGCGGGACATATTTATCGTGTTTCGCTGCTAATTCAGCTTGGCGAGTTTTCAATGCAGCAAGCAGTTCATCCAGCGCTTCACCGTATTGTAGAGAGCGAAGTCCTGGTGTGTTCGGAGAAGAGATATTTACGGCGATGTAACCTGCGTAAGGATAAACTTTATCCATACAGATCAAATAGTCCTCTGCCCCTTTCTCAATCGGAGTATCTTTGTTTTTACCGATGTTGATCCCGATGATCCCATCGTATTTGGCTCGCTTAACATTCTCAACCAAGTGATCAACACCCAGATTGTTAAAGCCCATTCGATTGATGATGCCTTCAGCATGCACTAAACGAAACAGGCGTGGTTTGTCGTTACCTGCTTGTGGTCTTGGTGTGACTGTGCCTACTTCAACAAATCCGAAGCCCATCGCGCCAAACGCTTCGATGCACTCGCCGTTTTTGTCGAGCCCTGCTGCTAAACCGACTGGATTTTTAAAGGTTAAGCCCATGCATTGAACTGGACGATGAGGAAGTTGTTGACGATAGAAGAGATCGAAAGGAGTGCCAGTGAAACGTTTGAAATTAGAGATGGCCAGATCGTGTGCCTTTTCGGCATCCAATTGGAAAAAGCCAGCTCTGGCTAAGCGGTAAAGCATAATGCCTCCGAAAGAAAAAAGCCCCGAATAAACGGGGCGCTATTATTGACTCATTCGTCAGGCAATTCAATGCTTATTCTACAGTGAGACAATTTAAGTTGAGCAAGGTCAACTCTCGCAATGCCACTGAGAATTTGGCAAATTCATGAACGGTACCGACTTTAAACTCGCTGAGGATGTTCTCCCAACGGCTTATTGAGACTTGGTTACGCTCTAGCCATTTATCAAGTGCCAGTTCAATTTCCTGTTGAGCATCACTCAAATTGCTACTGAGCACTTGAGCAGTCAACTGGCGTTGCTGCCAATCGAGATCCTCACGGAAAGAGGCTCTTGCTAATGCTTGCCAATGGTTATCAACGGCTTGGTGATTGATTTGCTTCAAGAACCAGTGCAGAGATAAACGATCGCCGAGATGGAAATAAAGCTTCGCTGTTTGAGTGACTGCGATGCCTTTCTCTTTCGCCACGGCCGAGATATCCAGTACAGAGTAAAGGCTAGAAAGACGCGCCACATAATGCGCAAGTTCTTTCTCGATGCCCTTCTCTATCCAGTTTTCAGCCATGGAATTATGCTCAACAATCTCCTCTTTCACCAAAACTTTATCCAATTGTTCGGTGATAGTTTTGACATCCTCTTGATAGCGTTCGACCATTGCTATCACGGATGGCTTACCTGTACGGTTGCGCAGTAACCAGCGAGTCAGGCGACGCAAAGTGCGGCGCACGAGGAACATCACATCATATTGGGCGCTACTTTGCGCTATGTTGTCCAGTTTGCGTACTTTTTCGAGCACGATACCTAAACCGTAAATCTCACGCGCGGCCGCATACGCATTCGCAATATCGACCACGCTAGAGCCGGTCTCTTCTTGTAAACGCGTAACGAAGTTGCAGCCCATTTCGTTAACCATTTGGTTTGCTAAGGCTGTCGCGATGATTTCTACTCGTAGCGGATGGTTCACCATCTGCTGCGCATAGTGACCGCGTAACTCAGTTGGGAAGTAATTAACCAATTGTTTGGCATGGAATTCATCTTGCGCAATCTCTTCACTGGCCAGTTCTTCTTTCAACGCCATTTTGCCGTAGGCCATCAGCACCGAAAGTTCAGGACGTGTTAATCCCATGCCCTGTCTTTCACGCTCAAGTAGAGTTTCATCATCCGGAATGTGCTCTAAAGCACGATCCAAATACCCCGCTTTTTCCATGTGATGGATAAAACGGATCTGTTCTTTCATGAGTGATACGCCCTGCGCTTCAGTCACGGAAATCGATTCAGATTGTCCATAAGCATCTTCAATCACGATGCTTCCTACTTCATCTTTCATCGACTCAAGGATCTGGTTGCGCTGTTTGAGTGTTAAATCACCATTAGCCACCAAGCCATTGAGGAAGATCTTGATGTTAACTTCGTTATCGGAACAGTCTACGCCACCGACGTTATCCACGAAGTCCGTGTTAACGCGTCCACCTTTGAGTGCAAACTCGATACGACCGCGCTGAGTCATACCAAGGTTACCGCCTTCGCCGATGATTTTAGCGTTTACTTCACGTCCATCGACACGTAATCCGTCATTGGCTCGGTCACCGACATCGGTATGTGTTTCAATGGATGATTTCACATAGGTACCAATGCCACCATTCCAGAGGAGATCGACTTCCATTTTCAGGATCATTTTAATCAACTCATTGGGTGCCAACGTGGTTTTTTTAGTGTTGAGCATCTTCTGCATTTCAGGCGTCAGCGTAATCGCTTTTGCTTTACGCGAGAAGACACCACCACCTTTAGAAATCAGCTTCGGATTGTAATCTTCCCAACTTGAACGAGGCAGATTAAACAAGCGGTTACGCTCTTCCCAACTGCTCGCAGAATCCGGGGTTGGATCAATGAAGATATGAATATGGTTAAAGGCCGCCAGTAGGCGAATATGTTTTGATAACAACATACCGTTACCAAACACGTCGCCGGCCATGTCACCGATGCCAATCGCGGTAAAATCGGTGGTTTGACAATCAATGCCCATTTCACGGAAATGACGTTTTACCGATTCCCAACCCCCTTTGGCGGTAATGCCCATCGCTTTGTGGTCATAACCATTTGACCCCCCTGAAGCAAAAGCATCACCGAGCCAGAATTGGTATTCCGCCGATACTGAGTTTGCTAAATCAGAGAAGGTTGCGGTGCCTTTATCCGCAGCCACCACCAAATAAGGGTCATCTTCATCATGACGAACCACGTTCTTCGGCGGAACCACTTGCCCTTCAATAATGTTATCCGTTACGTCGAGTAAAGCGCGAATAAAGCGTTTGTAGCAGCGTTGGCCCTCTGCAAAAATCTCATCGCGTGTGGTGTAGAGATACTGTTTCTTACAAACAAAGCCACCTTTTGCACCAACAGGCACGATGACCGTATTTTTCACTTGTTGTGCTTTGACCAAGCCTAAAATTTCAGTACGGAAATCTTCTTGGCGATCAGACCAACGCAGCCCACCACGAGCGACTTTACCACCGCGCAAATGCACCCCTTCAATGTCTGGGGCATAGACGAAGATTTCGAACGCAGGCACTGGTGCAGGAATTTCAGGGATTTCACTTGGCTTCATTTTGAGAGATAGCCAAGGTTTGTTCTGCTTGTGCTCATCCAACTGATAGTAGTTGGTGCGCAGCGTCGCGTTGATCATCTCCATATAGCGACGGATAATTCGATCGTCGTCGAGACTCTGTACTTGATCTAATTGCTCTGTCAGAGATTTGATGATCTCAGCTTGGCCCTTTTCTCCGCCTTTGTATTTCGGATCGAAACGACGCACGAAAAGATCTACCAATCCTTGTGCAAGATCGGGATGGTGGCTGAGTGTATCTTCAATATAGTGCTGGCTAAATGGGAAGCCGACTTGACGCATATAACGCGCATAAGCACGCAGGATCGAAACTTCACGACCTGATAGTGATGCACCTAAAATCAAACGGTTAAAGCCATCACTTTCCAGATCTCCTGCCCAGATAGCGGCAAAAGCTTGTTGGAATCGGTCGCGTGCTTCACGCAGATCCACCTGCTTATCGCTCTTATGTAGCATAGAGAAATCAAGGATCCAGTACACTTGGCCATTGGCTTTCACTACTTCATAAGGCGATTCACCAATCACGCGTAAGCCGAGGTTTTCTAGCATCGGCATAACATCTGATAGATGGATGGGTTCGTCTTTGTGATACAGCTTTAAGCGCACCGCTTTGGAGTCTTTGGCTGTCTCTTGTAAACGGTAGAACAGCATGCCCAGTTTATTGTGCTCATCTAACGCTTCAAGGTGCTCGATATCGGCCAGTGCAGAGCCCGGCATCACATCTTCTTTGTAAGAACGTGGGAAGGCACGTTGATACTCTTTTGACAGCGGTAATCCACGACTTTCACCGAAATTGGCGACAATGGCTTCTGCGAGACGATCATCCCACGAGGTTGAGGCTTCCATTAAATTCTGCTCTATCTTTTTCACATCTACGTTGATGTTGTTATTGTCGACACGCACAATGTAGTGAGTTCTCGCCAGTGGGCTTTCTGAGAAATAGGTTGTAAATTCAACATCTTGCTCACAGCCAAAATACTGTTTGAACACTTGTTGTGTCTTACGGCGCAGCTCAGTGTTGTAACGCTCTTTGGTCACATACACCATGCAACTGAAGAAACGTCCGAATGGGTCTTTACGTACAAACAGGCGTAGTAAATCACGATCTTGCATCTGTACAACGCCCATGCCTACTTCAAGCAGCTCTTCTTCACGGGCTTGTAACAACTCATCGCGTGGGTAGTTTTCAAGAATATTGTGCAGGGCTTTGTAGGCGTAAGAGCCTTGGCGGTAGCCGCTGGCCGCAAGAATGCGCCCTACTTTTTCGCGGATCAGCGGGATGCCTTCAACACTTTGGTTATACACAGCGGAAGTGTATAACCCAGTAAAGCGATGCTCACCGATCACCTTGCCTTTCGCGTCAAACTTTTTGATCCCGATATAGTCGGTATAAGCAGGACGATGGATACGCGATTGCTTGTTGCCTTTCGTTAAGATCAACAGGAAGGGCTTTTTGGCTTCGAGTCTGGCTGAATCTGGGAATTGAGAGAGTTTTACGCTACGTACTCGCTCGTTGTCTGAGAATAAGCCAAGTCCGGTGTCTTTGGTTGGCGTCAATTCGGTATCGCCATTTTTCTCTACCAAATCGAACTCTTTGTAACCCATAAAGGTGAAGTTATGGTTACCTAGCCAGCGTAAAAACTGAATGGTTTCTTGTAGGCGTTCGGCTTCTACAGGGATCTGTTTTTTATCCGCTTCCAGCTGATTGATCACTTGTTCAAGCTTGGTCGCCATCGGTTTCCAATCTTTCACAACCAGAGCGGTGTCATGCAGGATATCCAGCAATTCGTTTTTCAGCTCTGTCATCTCTTCCTTGCTGCTTAGGCGATCGACTTCAATGTGGAACATTGAGGTCAGTTGCCCTTCTCCTTGATTAATGCTTTTGATCGAACCATCGTCGTGACGTGCAATATGAGCAGGTCCGTTGAGCATTAAGTGCGATGCCAATCCTAGGCGGCTTAATGCCATTTTGATTGAATCAACCAGAAAGGGACTATCTGGGAGAACAATCTCAACAATGGTGTGGGTCGATTGCCAACCTTGGCGACTTACCGTTGGGTTAAATACTCGTACTGAGCGTTCATCGGCTTTTTTCTCATTGATGTGGTGCCATAAACTGAGCACTGCACCATAAAGATCCGATTCGTTACGCTCCACTAGGTCGTCTTGTGAAATGTTACTGAACAGGTGTTGTCCAAGTTGAGTCACTAAGGGTTGTTGAGCAAGCTCTAGTTTGTCTTGAATCAGTTGATAAACTTTTTCAAGCAAAACTGGCATCAAAGTTTCACGCGCAGTCATGGTCGACTCCAGAATTTGATTCTTATTTTTGTAGGGGGTGTGCAGTAAGCATAGCGCTTACTGATGGTAATGCAGGGCGTATTGTAAGAGTTTTATTTATAAATAGTTAATTGTTTTGGGGTTGTTATGGGGTAAAAGTGTGAGATTGTGACTAAAGTACCTATTTAAACCACTACAAAATAATGCTTTTACAGAACTTCTAACTTAACGAAACGATTATTTTGGTCAGTTGTTAATCGAAATCGACCTTTTACTCCAATTTGGCTTAAAAATGGACGCAAACGTGTTGCAGGGAGTTGTAAACGCAAACCTTGCTCGGTGGTGACCATGACATGACTTGCTACGCCCGAGTAATGCGTAACAAAGGTTTGATAAGAAATGTTTAGCGAGAAAAAATAATAGTTCATTGGAAAATAAGGTGGCACAGAGTGCCACCGAGTTTACCTGTTGAGTTTGGTTTATGCTTCCAGCGCTTTGCTGACTTTTTCAAACAGATCACGCGCGAGGTTATCCATCGCTTTTAATTGCTCCAGCTCTTGTTTAATCAGTGCTTGGCGCTGTTCATCGTAGAGTCGGAATTTAAGTAATGGATCAATCAAACGTGAAGCCACTTGTGGGTTACTACTGTTAAGTTCACGCAGAATGTGTCCAGCAAAGCGATAGCCTTCCCCTGTTTTCGCGTGGAAATTAACTGGATTGGCATTTAAAAATGCCCCAATCAGACTGCGAGTACGGTTCGGGTTTTTCAAGCTAAACGCTTCATGTTGCATGGCTTGCTGGATCACATCCAACACTTGTGGTGATGGGTTTGAGCCTTGCAGCGTGAACCACTTATCCATTACCAAGCCATCGTGTTTCCACTTCTCGCTGTAGTCTTGCATCAAGCTTTCACGGCAGGCCAACTGCGCTTGGTTAGCCGCCGTCATGGCCGCAATGGTGTCGGTCATGTTGTTCGCTTGAGCGTACTGTTTTTGTACCAACGCGTTACCTTGAGCAGTGTAGGCAAGATAGCTCAAACACACGTTGCGCAGCGTACGTTTACCAATCGCCGCATGTTCAATCGAGTAAGTATCTTGTTTTAACGTATGGTAGGTTGCACTGAGCTCATCTTCTAGCTCGGTCGCCAAAATGGTTTTGAGTGAGGTGAGCACCTGGGCAATCGCATCAACATCCACACGCTTATACCAGCCGGACACTTCGTTATGGCTTGGTAACGAGAGCATTTCGGCCACAAATTCAGCGTCGAGGTTGTCACTGAGTAACACGCCGCGGAATGCGTCAATCACCGACTCTGCCAATTCGACAGGTTGACCTTGTTGGACTCGTTCTACGTTGGTGCGAATATATTTAGCAAGCAACATCTGCCCTGCATCCCAACGTGCAAATTCGTTACGAGCATGCACCATCAGGAAAATCAGCTCTTCATCACCGTAGGCGTATTCCAATTTCACAGGCGCAGAAAACTCACGCAGCAGTGACGGAATCGGCGGCTGTTTGACCTGCTCAAAGCGGAAGGTTTGCTTAGCTTGTTTCACATCCAACACGTTAGAAACAGGTTTTCCGTTACACTGTAGCGCAATCACATCGCCGTTTGGCGCATACAGTTCAATATCCAGCGGGATATGCAGTGGTTGTTTTTCTTTCTGCTCGTGAGTGGGCTCGGTATGCTGTTCTACAGTTAACTCATAAGTTTGGCTTGCGGCATGATAAGTACTGCTGACTTTCAGTGTAGGAGTACCGGACTGGCTATACCATAACCGGAACTGTTGTAAGTCGATGCCAGAAGCTTCTTCCATGGCTGCCACGAAATCTTCGCAAGTGGCTGCGGTGCCATCATGACGTTTAAAGTACAGCTTCATGCCACGTTGGAATTTTTCTTCACCTAGCAAGGTGTGCATCATTCGAATCACTTCGCTGCCCTTTTCATAAACGGTCAGGGTATAGAAGTTATTCATTTCAATCACTTTATCCGGACGGATTGGATGCGACATTGGGCTAGCATCTTCAGCAAATTGCGGGCCTCGAATGATGCGCACATTTCCAATTCGGTTGACGGCTCGTGAGCCTAAGTCTGAAGAGAACTCTTGATCGCGGAATACGGTTAAGCCCTCTTTCAAGCTTAATTGGAACCAATCACGGCATGTCACACGGTTACCCGTCCAGTTATGGAAGTATTCGTGACCAATCACGGCTTCAATCCCGAGGTAATCGGTGTCGGTGGCGGTTTTCTCATTGGCTAGGACAAACTTGGAGTTAAAGATATTCAACCCTTTGTTTTCCATAGCGCCCATATTGAAGAAATCCACCGCCACGATCATGTAAATGTCGAGGTCATATTCAAGGCCAAAACGTTGCTCGTCCCAACGCATAGAGTTGATGAGTGACGTCATGGCATGACCAGCGCGATCCAAATTGCCTTTATCGACAAAAATTTCTAGCGCAACTTGGCGGCCCGATTGTGTGACGTACTGATCGCGTAGCACATCAAAATCCCCAGCCACCAAAGCAAACAGATACGCAGGTTTGGGATGAGGATCTTGCCATTTCACCCAATGACGCCCCGCTTCCTGCTCGCCTTGTGCAATCTTGTTACCATTGCTCAGTAAGTAAGGATATTGCGCTTTATCGGCAATAACCGTTGTGGTGTAACGCGCCAGAACATCCGGACGATCCAAATAATAAGTAATGCGGCGAAAGCCTTCGGCTTCACACTGGGTACAAAATGCACCACCTGATTTGTAAAGACCTTCTAAAGCGGTGTTGGCTTGCGGATTGATTTTTGTCACGACGGTGAGAGTAAACTCACTCGGCAAACCACGAATTTCAAGGGAAGCTTCACCTACGCTGTAGTCCTGCCAATCCTGGCCATCGACTTTGAGCGCTTTCAGTTCAAGCGTTTCACCATCAAGAATTAAGGTATTGCTCTCCTGCTGCTGTTTTACTTGAGAGACAGCGGTGACCAGAGTGGCATCATCGTATAGATCAAACACCAAATCGATATCGGTGATGGTGTGTGAAGGCGGTTGGTAATCAAGGCGGTATTTGGCTTGAGGTGTGTGAGCCATTGTCGTGATCCTTTTGACTTTATGTTCTGTGACGTTAATGAATACAGGAAGAAAAGCGTTATTGAAGCAAGATCTTAGGCCGCAGTGAATGAATAACAAGCCCTGAACGCAAAAAAACAGGGAGTTTATCTGTAAACTCCCTGCCACTTTTGCTTTTTGGTCGCCCATTATCAAAACAGGTGGCATACCGCATGAGTGTTATTGCACGCGGTTCATGACGACCGTCATGTTGTCATCAATTTCCAAGGTGAGTCTATCTTGATCGAGCACATAACGGGTATCGTGCTCACCTTCCGAATAGAGCAAAACCAAGCGATTTCCTTCAGTGTAATAGACGCCGCGATGGGTGGCCTCGTTACCATCTTGATTAGTGATGTGGAAAGAGAAGATAAAATCTGGCTGTAAAGTTAATTGGATCAGGCTTTGGTCAAGGCTTTCGCCATCAAGATCTTTGATATGTGCACTGCTCCAGCTACCGGCCAAGGTATTGGGTAAACCTTTAGTGAAGGTTACACCATTCAATGTCAGCAAATGATGGTTATTTTCATACTGGTAAGTTTGGGGATCTGAACTATCTAGGCCGAGAATAAGGGTTTTCTCATCTGCAGAATAAGCGCCATTCCAGTGGTCAACACTGAAATCTTTCTTTTGGATATCAATCGAGAAATGGTAGTCCGAAGCCAAACTGAGCTTAATGACTCGAAAGTTTTCGCTAGATTGCTCTGGGTTGGGATTGAGCAAATACCAGTCGCCGAGCAATAAAGGTTGATCAAATTGAGTTAAGTCGGCACGGCTAAGATTATTTGCACTGAGAAACGGTGATGAGGCGGTAAAAAGTAAGCTCATCACGCAAGTAAATATCCATTTCATGGCACTTCTCCTCACATTTTTTGTAAGCGTAGGCATTGAGTGCATGAAATGCGAAATTATTTGATGTTCATCACATTAATTTTACGAATTAAAAAAGTGTAAAAAAAACGGACCATGAGGTCCGTTTTGATTAAAGATAAAGTAAATCAATGAATTATCGCGATATCATGTCAAGCATAATGTTAACCGATTCATCGAGATAAGCATCCGGTGCTTCATAATCTTTCGGTATATCTTGCAAGCTCGCATAGGTCGATTTACCTAACGCTTTTTGGCGTTGATTGATGCGAGCTAAGCGCTCTTCATCAGCCTTAGCACTCTCTTCTTTGCGTACTTTTTCATTCAGCGAAAGTAGGTTGTCATCTTTCTCTGCACGGTATTTCGCAATATCTTGCTCGATAAAACCAAATTCTAAATCATTCGCGACACGTTGTTGGTGTTTAGCTTCCAAGCTAGCAATGATGGTGTTGAAGTTATTCAAACGCTCATATTTTGCTTTATCAATGCTGTCCCACGGTAGTGCGTTATCTTCAACACTTTCCCCTGTTTCGGAAGGGTCAATCGCGGTTGGATACGCGATATCAGGAACGACACCTTTGTTTTGGGTACTACCACCATCAATACGGTAAAATTTTTGAATCGTGTATTGTACGTAGCCAAGCTCTTTATCAAACAAATCATAGATATGATTGAGAGAGCGATGCTGCTGTACGGTACCTTTACCAAATGAGTTCTCACCGAGAATGATCGCGCGGCCATAGTCTTGCATTGCGGCAGCAAAGATTTCTGAAGCCGATGCACTGTAGCGGTTAATCAGCACGGTCATTGGTCCGCTATAGCTAATGCTACCATCGGTATCCGAGTTAACGTTGACTCGACCATAGCTATCACGCACCTGAACTACAGGGCCACTGGTAATGAACAAACCAGAAAGCGCGGTAGCTTCGGTTAATGCACCACCCCCGTTATTGCGTAAATCAACAATGATGCCGTCGACTTTTTTCGCTTTTAGCTCCGCCAGTAGTTTTTCCGAGTCTTGAGCTAAGCCAACGTAGAAACTCGGTACTTCTAGTACACCAATTTTCTTCCCTGCTTTTTCAATCACTTCAGATTTTACGGCGCGATCTTCTAAGCGAATTTTATCTCGCACAATAGTGACAACGTGACTTTTTGCATCTTTGCCTTCAGGTAACACGAGCAGTTTCACCTTGCTACCTTTAGGTCCTTTAATCAGTTGAACAACATCGTCTAAGCGCCAACCGACTACATCAACCACGTCTTCGCCTTCTTGCCCAACACCAATAATGCGGTCACCCTCACCCAATTGTTTGCTTAGTGCCGCTGGGCCACCTGCAACCAATGAGCGGATGATGGTGTAATCGTCGGTCATTTGTAACACAGCACCAATCCCTTCCAACGAGAGATTCATTTCAGATTGGAATTGTTCTGCGTTACGCGGTGACAAATAGCTGGTATGCGGATCAACTTCACGAGCAAACGCATTCATGTAAGTTTGGAATACATCTTCACTTTTTGTCTGTGTGAGGCGCTTAATGGCATTGTTGTAGCGTTTATCGAGCGTTTCTTTGATTTCTGGCCACTCTTTACCTGCCAGTTTCAAGCTTAACGCATCGTATTTAACTCGTTGTCTCCACAGCTCGTTAATCTCTTTAAGATCTTTTGGCCAAGGCGATTTCGTGCGATCAAGCTCAATAGACTCATCAGCATCAAACGTCATCTCTTGATCAAGCAGAGAAAGTGCGTATTGAAAGCGCTCAAAACGTTTTTCCATTGACAGGTTATACAGATCGTAAGCGATTTGATTGTCACCTGCTTTTAATTGGTCATCCAATTGCAAAGACCAAGCTTTGAAGCTGTCTATGTCCGCTTGAGTAAAGATATTTCGACTGTAATCTAGCATCTCAAGGTAGCGTTCAAACATGGCTTGAGAAAACTGGTCGTCTAAATTGAATTGTTTGTAATGAGAACGGGTAAAACGTGAGGTAACACGTTTCGCTGCCGTTGCGTGTTGAGCTTCAGGAACAAGAAGAGGGAGATCTTCTGGTTTGAGTTTGGCTTCTAGAGCCTGAGCTGAAAAGGCTGCCAGCCATAGGCTAGCAGCAATCAGAGATATTTTTGAACGGCATTTCATGCGTAGGAGTATCTCCTTTATGCGCGCAAGTGCTCCGCTTTCACAACCATTTGTAGGCCGTTGGCAAGTTGAACACGCACATCTTCCTTATTGACTTCAACGATGGTCGCAGCCATGTTGCCTTTACCCATATTCACATTGACTTGATTGCCAACGTTAAGCTCAGACGCAGCCAGTGCGCGAGTTTCTACAGGCTTTTTCTCCACTTTCGGTGCGTTTTGCGGACGGCGAGCTTGCTGTGGCTTTTTCGCCTTTGGCTTGTTCGCTTTCGCTTCTTCACGCACTTTCTTTACTTGTTCTTTACGACGAGCTTCTACGCGAGCTTTGCTCTCCGCCAGTGCCGCTTGTGCGTGTTCTACGTGCTGTTCTTCCAGCTCACCACAAGGGTTGCCGTCCAGATCAACACGAGTTGCGCCAGGTTTTACACCATGTAAATAACGCCAAGAAGAGGTGTATTGTCTTAACGCGGCACGAAGCTGAGTTTTGCTTACTTTAGGGTCGTCATTCAAGCGATCAGCAAGATCCTGAAAAATACCAATTTTCAGAGGCTTTGCTTCACCTTCTAAAGTAAAGCAGTTAGGGAAACATTCAGCAATGTACGCGATCACTTCTTTGCTGTTTTTTAACTTTTCAGTGTTTTCCATGAGGATTCCTGGTTATTGCGGCTGCCCGCCAAACATTGATGTGTAAATATGTGCGGTATTATAAAGACCTGCAAAGGAAAAACCACAGGCAAAGGGCAATTTATGCCTTATTAGCCTGTGAATTGAGCAGCTTTTCTACTTCGCTCATCAAATAGGTTAGGCCTTGCTCGTCAATTTCACTGAAACGACCAATGTTTGGACTGTCAATATCCAACACTCCGGCGACTTTTCCGTTAATCGAGAATGGGATAACGATTTCTGAGTTACTCGCGGCATCACAAGCAATATGACCTTCGAATTGATGAACGTCGTACACACGTTGAACCTTATTTTCTGCAACTGCAGTACCACAAACTCCCCTGCCTACGGGAATGCGCACGCAAGCGGGTTTGCCCTGAAATGGGCCCAATACCAACTCGTTCTCTTGCATTAAATAAAAACCCACCCAGTTGAGCTCGGTGAGTTCCATATTCAGTAACGCACTTAAGTTGGCAAGATTTGCGATGAGATTGGTTTCACCTTCTAATAAAGCGACCGCTTGCTTGGTGAGGCGTTGGTACTGTTCTAGGTTCATAATAACTTCCATTTGAAAAATAAAGACTTCACTTCGCGAACTACGTACAATGCGCATCACTAAAATAGGATGCATTCTCATTAATATGACGTATTTCAACGACACTATTAGCCGCTCTTGGCTGATAACTCAAGTAAAAAAACATCGCGCCAAACTGTTGTTTGCTAACTTTATTGCCGTCGTCGCGACGCTAATCAGTGTTCCTATCCCACTGCTCATGCCGTTAATGGTGGATGAAGTGCTGCTCAATCATCCGGCAAAAGGTGTGGAGGTGATGAACCAGTTCCTGCCACAAGGGTGGCAGACCGCAACGGGTTACATCATGCTGACTTTGCTGATGGTGGTGGTGATGCGTATTGCCAGTCAGTTGTTGAATATCCTACAAAGTCGTCAGTTTACCTTGGTTTCCAAAACCATCACTTACGAAATGCGCCGTAAGATGATTGAAAAGCTGGGGCGGATCAGTATTCGTCAGTATGAAACGCGCGGCAGTGGCGGGATTAACGCTCACCTCATCACAGATATTGAAACCATCGACCAGTTTATTGGCTCTACACTGAGTAAGTTTTTGATTTCTTTGCTTACTGTGATTGGTACCGCCATTGTATTGCTTTGGTTGGAGTGGCGACTTGGCCTGTTTATTCTGTTAGTGAACCCGATTGTTATCTACTTTTCTCGGATGCTAGGCAGCCAAGTTAAACATTTGAAAAAACGCGAAAACCAAGCGTTTGAGCGTTTTCAAAACCGCTTAGTGGAAACGTTAGATGGTATCTATCAGTTGCGTGCCGCAAACAAGGAGCGCGAGTTCCTCAACCGCCTCATCAGCGATGCGGACGCAGTACGCGAAAATGCTGACAAATACGCATGGCAATCTGAAGCCGCTGGTCGCCTCTCCTTCTTACTGTTTTTACTCGGTTTTGAGCTGTTTCGTGCCGTAGCCATGTTAATGGTGGTGTTCAGTGACCTTACCATAGGCCAGATTTTCGCGGTGTTTGGCTACTTGTGGTTTATGCTCAGCCCGGTGCAAGAGCTGTTGGGTATCCAGTTTTCTTGGTATGCCGCTAAGGCCGCTTTGAAAAGAATCAATAGCTTATTAGAGCTAGAAGAAGAGTACCGACCCATCAGCAAAGTCAATCCCTTTACTCAGCCGGGAGAAGTCGATATTGAGATCAACAATATCCATTTCTCCTACGATGGTGAAAGCCAAGTGCTGAATGATTTGTCACTTCATATCCCTGCGGGGAAAAAGGTGGCGTTAGTCGGAGCCAGTGGCGGAGGGAAATCGACGCTGATTCAGCTCTTAATTGGCGTTTATCGCGCGCAAAGTGGCGCAATCTGCTTTAATGGACAACACTGTGATGACATTAGCTTTGACGTGATTCGCGATCAAATTGCCGTTGTTTTACAACAACCTATACTGTTTAATGACACTTTGCGGCATAATCTGACCCTTGGTGGTCAATTTAGCGATGATGCCTTGTGGCAAGCGTTGGACATCGCCCAACTGCAAGATGTGATCACCAAACTCGACCAAGGGTTAGAGAGCCAAATTGGTCGTAATGGCATTCGATTGTCAGGTGGACAAAGACAGCGGCTAGCGATTGCGCGTATGGTGCTGAGTAATCCAAAATTCGTTATTTTGGATGAAGCCACTTCCGCCTTGGATACGGCTACTGAAGCCGCATTGCACCTTGCGTTGTCAAAGTTTTTGCATGGTCGAACGACCTTGATTGTTGCCCATCGCCTCTCAGCGGTGAAACAAGCGGACTTAATTTATGTATTGGAAGATGGACATGTCAGCCAGTCAGGAACTCACCACGAGTTACTCGAACAAGAAGGCTTGTACCAAACCCTTTATGGGAGTGTTCAGTCGCAGCACTAATGGTGTTAATGGCGGCTCCTATGGTGTTGTCCGCCTATGACCTCCTCATCCTCTTTATCTCATCATGCATCGCAGTCGGGTCAAGTTCGTTTGTGCCCCGGCTGCGAGCTGCCTATTGATGCGATTACGGTTGACCAAGCCCACAGCGCTCATTGCCCCCGTTGTGGCACGCTACTTTATCGTGGCGGTAGCCCTTCTCTCTCCGGCGATCTTGCCCTTGCGGTCACTTGTTTGTTGCTGTTTATTCCTTCCCATTTTTTCAGTTACATCGATATTCGACTGTTTGGAGTGATGATCCCAGCCACCTTGCCGCAAGGCGTATTCGCTTTGTGGAATGAAGGTTACATCGCCTTGGCGTTATTGGTGCTGTTTTGTAGCTCGATTGCGCCACTGGTTTTATGTTTGAGTGTGGTCAGTGCTCATCTCGCTCTGCGTTTTCGCTACTTTCAGACGCTGCGTTACTCATTGCTCTTTATTCATCATCTTAAAGTCTGGGTCATGATCGATGTGTTTTTGGTTAGCGTGGCCGTGTCCTGCTTTAAGCTAAAAGATTACTCAGATATTTTTATCGGCCCCGGATTATTCGGGTTGGTGCTTCTACAACTGTTTACGGTCTTATTGCTCAGTCGTATCAGTACTCGTCGCTATTGGGAAACCTGGCAAGCTGAAACGGAATATGATTTGCCCGTCAAGCAGGTGCACTGCCATAACTGCCATCTTTCACAGCCAGAAAATGGTCACTGTGTTCGCTGTCAGAACAAGCTTTACCACAGAAAACCTAACTCTATAGAACGAACATGGGCTTATGTTTTAGCGGCGACAGTGGCGATTTTCCCCGCTAACTTGATCCCCATTTCCATTTTGATCACCAATGGTCAGCGCTTAGAAGATACGATTTTTTCTGGTGTGGCTTCGCTTGTGAAAAATGGCATGTGGGGCATTGCGCTGATCATTTTTGTTGCCAGTATTGTGGTTCCCGTGATCAAAATCATTGGCCTCGCCTATCTCTTAATGGCCATCAAACTGAAACGCCACGTGCATCAGCGCCAACGTATGATGATTTATCGTGGCATCAAATGGATTGGCAAATGGTCGGTGATGGATCTGTTTGTCATCTCTATCATGCTGACATTGGTTGACCGAGGTCTGATCCTCGATTTTACTCCCGGTTACGGGGCTGTCGCTTTTGGTATGGTCGTGGTGCTCACCATGTTAGCCGCGGAAAGTTTAGATCCGCGCTTACTGTGGGATAAGCCCGACTCCACTCGTACTCAACAATAGGTTGTTTGAATGAGTCAAGAAAATACAACGCAAACGTCATACACACCGGAAATCCGCAAACGTCGGGGCATCTCTCCGTTGTGGATCTTACCCATAGTGACCATGATTTTAGCGGGTTGGCTGGTGTTTAAAGCGGTGCATGATGCGGGAGTGCGGATTCAAATTCATTTTGAAAACGCGCAAGGCTTAATCGCAGGTCGAACCACCATTCGCTATCAAGGATTGGAAGTGGGGATGGTGCGCGACATCAAACTTTCTGAAGGATTGGATAGCATCTACGTCGAGGCGGATATTTATCCAGAAGCTACTAAGCTTCTCTCCAATCAAACGCGTTTTTGGATGGTCAAACCGACGGCGAGTTTATCCGGCGTTTCTGGGCTAGATGCGCTTGTGTCAGGAAACTATATTGCGATCCAACCGGGTTCAACGCATCAAGAGGATTATCCAACACAATATCAAGCGCTGGACTCAGCCCCCTCGGATCTACTGGCACAACGCGGCTTGACCATTTCTCTCAAAGCTCGCGATTTAGGTGGCATCTCGGTCGGCTCGCAGATTGTGTATAAAAAAATCCCGATTGGTGAAGTGTTCAGCTATCAGTTGGATGACGATGCGCAGTCGGTGACTATCCAAGCCTCGATCAAAGAGGAGTACCAACACATCATTAATACGGAAAGCCGCTTTTGGAACGTGAGTGGTATTGGTGCCAGTATCGGCTTTGAAGGAGTCGATGTTCGTCTAGAAAGCTTAAGCGCGCTGATTGGCGGCTCGATTGCGGTCGACTCACCTGATGAAGGCAAACCCGTAGAGCAAAATGCGCAGTTTCGTCTGTATCGCGATTTAAAAACCGCGGGGCGCGGTATTGCGGTATCGATCACTTTACCGGATGACAACAACATCTCGGCGTCCGGTGCTCCCATCATGTATCGTGGTATTGAGATTGGCCAAATTACTGATTTGCAACTGGCCGAAAACCGCAAAAGTATCGTAGCCTCTGCTGCGATTCAGCCTGCGTTTAGCGATATGCTGAATCGCGGCAGCCAGTTTGTCCTTGAAGAAGCACAAGTCTCTTTAACTGGGGTAGAAAACCTGACCAATCTTGTGAAGGGTAACTACCTCACCCTGATCCCTGGAGCCGGAGAGCGCACGCGTAACTTTCAGGCCGTACGCAAAAATGAATTTAAGTATGCGCGTTCCAACAGCATCAGTTTCAATCTCGTGGCAGATAACTCGTTCGGTTTAGAAGCGGGAACCCCGATTTTGTATCGCGGCGTGGCTGTAGGTAGCGTCACTGCCGTGAATCTTAAACTCGATTATGTTGAGTTTAACGTATTGATTGATGAGCAATATGGCGCATTGATCCGCTCGCAAAACCGTTTCTACGTCACTGGCAGTGCGGCGGCTGAGCTTACGGAGTCGGGGCTTTCTGTTTCTATTCCACCCGCGAAACAACTGTTGCTTGGGTCGATCAGTTTTGCCAGTGAAGGCAGTAGCACACCGCTTGAACAGTATCGACTCTACTCGAGTCAGTCTCTGGCTGAATTGGCAAAATACAATCAGTCTGGCTCTCGTTCATTAACGCTGTTTGCGCATGAACTGCCTTCAATCAATGCTGGCTCTCCCCTTTTGTATCGCAATTTGAAAGTCGGCAGTATCTCGGGCTTTACTCTTACGCCTAAAGGCGTGCAGATTGAAGCGACCATTGAAAAGCAGTATCAGCATTTATTGACGCCAGATACGGTCTTTTGGAACCGCTCAGGCGTAGAAATCAAAGCGTCGATGGACGGCGTAGATGTAAAAGCCGCACCATTACAGACTCTGATCCGTGGTGGTATCGCCTTTGATAATCTGCCCGGAATTGAAAACAAAGTCGGTTCGATGTGGAAACTCTACAGCGACTATGATCATGCACGTCGCTATGGTGAGAAAATCACGCTGACCGCACTTGGCACATTGGGAGTCAAAGTGGGTACGCCAGTGCAATACCAAGGCGTACAAATTGGCGAGGTATTTGAAATCATTCCTGATTTTGAATCGGATTTCGTCAAACTCGCCGCGCGTATCGAGCCACAATACGCCCCGAAAATCGCCAAGCAGAATTCACAATTCTGGCTTTCGCAAGCCAAAATTGGCCTAAGCGGTATTGAAAACGTGCAGAACCTGTTAGGACAAAGCATTGAAGTACAACCTGGCAATGGTGAAAGTCGTTTTGAGTTTGAACTGCACAAAGAGGCGCGCCATGGTGGTGCTGGCAATACTTACACTTTGCAGAGTGAAAAACGCGGCTCGGTGAGTGTGGGTACCCCGATTCTGTATCGTGATATTGAAGTGGGCAAAGTGATTGATGTACGTTTAGGTGAATTTGCCGACCGCGTGATCACCACCATTCGTATAGCTCCGCAGTACACCTATTTGCTGCGTCAAAACAGCGTATTCTGGAATGTCTCTGGGCTCGATATGTCGATTGGCATTACTGGCGCGAATGTGAAAGCCGGTACTTTTGACAGCATGTTGCGTGGCGGGATCACCTTCGCGACGCCAGAGCAGAAACAGCTAACGCCTGCGGCGCCTGAAGGGCATACTTTCTACCTCTACCCTCAAGCCCAAGAGGAATGGACTAAGTGGCGCACACCGATCCCTAAGCCTTAGTCGCAAAAGATAACGTGAAGAAAAGCAGCCTTGTGCTGCTTTTCTACTTTTCGGCGATCCTTTATGTCACCACCTTATCTGGTTATAATCGCCGCCTTATTCATCTACGGAACTCGCTTGTGCATCCGAACATTTCCCTTCCCGAACCATTCATCGCATCGATGGCGAAAATACTGCCAGATCCCACTCAGCTTGCTGATTTTATTGCAGCTTGCCAAAGGCCTCTGCGCAAAAGTATTCGCGTTAATACACTCAAAATTTCTGTCGCAGAGTTTTGTCAGCGCGCCGCTGAGAAAGAGTGGCAACTGACGCCAGTACCTTGGTGTGAGAATGGGTTTTGGATTGATGCCGATGAAAGCTTAGTCCCGCTAGGTAATACCGCTGAGCATATGGCTGGGCTGTTTTATATCCAAGAAGCCAGTTCGATGATGCCCGTTTCAGCCCTGTTTATGGGGAATGCGCACTATGACTCTGTGTTGGATATGGCGGCGGCTCCGGGCTCGAAAACCACGCAAATGGCAGCCTTGATGGACAACCAAGGCGTGTTGGTTGCCAATGAATTTTCCGCAAGCCGAGTGAAAGTGCTGCACGCCAACATTGAGCGCTGTGGGATTCGTAATACCGCACTGAGTAATTTTGATGGTTGTGTGTTTGGAGGCTGGTTGCCTGAGCGTTTTGATGCGGTGTTGATTGACGCGCCCTGCTCTGGTGAAGGTACGATTCGCAAAGATCCTGATGCGATGAAAAACTGGAGCCTTGAGTCGATTCAAAGTATTGCCAACACTCAAAAAGCCTTAATTGAAAGCGCATTTCAGGCGCTCAAAGTGGGCGGCACGCTGGTGTATTCAACCTGTACCTTGAGCCGTGAAGAAAATCAGCAAGTGTGCTGGCACTTAAAGCAGACATATGGTGATGCGGTTAGCTTTGAATCACTGGGTAATTTGTTTGAGCACGCATCGCGCGCCCTTACCGAAGAAGGCTTCCTGCACATTTTTCCGCAAATGTACGATTGTGAAGGCTTTTTTGTAGCGAAAATTCGTAAACTAGCCTCCGTGCCAACGCCAGAGGTCAACAAGCGATTAGGCAAGTTTCCGTTTAACAAAGCGAGCCATAAGCAGCAAGCTGAGATTGCTCAGCAACTTCAAAAGTCTCTTGGAATCGAGCTGCCCTCGGATTCACAGGTCTGGCTGCGCGATAATGATGTGTGGCTATTCCCCGAAGCTTTAGAGCCCTTATTGGGTGAGCTGCGCTTTTCTCGCATGGGAATCAAAATTGCTGAAGCACATAAATCGGGTTATCGATGGCAGCATCAAGTGGCGACTTGTCTTGCATCCTCAAGTGCGAGTCACAGTGTCGAGCTGGATACCACGCAAGCACGAGAATGGTTTATGGGTAGAGATGTCAGACCAGAAGGACAAAGTGGTCAAGGTGAAGTGATTGTCCGTTATGCTAACGATGTGATTGGGTTAGGAAAATGGGTAGGCAATCGCGTGAAGAATGGACTGCCAAGAGAGCTAGTTAGAGACAAAAATCTATTTTGATTGGCTGAACTATAGTATGAAATTCTAAAAACCTGTCGCTAATTTCAGTATCTGTACTAGGCTTAGAACTAAGCAACTGACTAGATTTTCCATTAGCGCAGGCTCTTTGGAGCCATTCCCCTAGGCCCTAAAACCTTACGTTTTGGGCCTTTTTTTCGGGTTCTTTTTATGAAAGAGAGGGTTAGGCTAAACGAATTCCATCATTTTCAATGACGATTTTGCCTTGCTTATACAAACCGCCGATGGTCTTTTTGAACGTGCCTTTACTGGTGCGAAAAGTGGCAAAAATGGCTTCAGGTGTCGATTTATCGCTCAGCGGTAAGAAACCTCCTTTCTTCTCTAAGGTTTCTAAGATCTTAGTACTGAGCTCATCCATTTTTTCTACCCCTACTTTTTGCAGGGACAGGTCTATTTTGCCATCTTCGCGTACACTCTTGATGTAGCCCTTGAGCTTCTTACCGATGAACAGCTTGCCAAAGACATCTGAGGAGAAAATCATGCCCCAGTGTGTGCCATTCACAATCGCTTTGAAGCCAAGTTCAGAACGTTCCGCAATCAGTAAATCAACCTGTTGGTTTGGCGTGTATTTCGCTGGTGTTTTATCAAGCCACTTGTTGAACTTGGTTGTGCCGACAATACGCCCCGATGCTTTATCGGTGTAGACGTACACTAAGACGGTTTGGCCAGCGGTAAAACGGGCACGCTGCTCACTGTATGGAATAAGCAGATCTTTGTTTTTGATGCCCCAGTTGGCAAACGCCCCAGTGCTATTTACGCCCTCGATCTTCATTAAGCCCCACTCGCCGACTTGCGCGATTGGCGTTTCAGTTGTGGCAGCGAGTTGGTTTTCAGAGTCAAAATACAAGAAAACGTCAATAAACTGCCCAATTTCAATACCTTCTGGCACGAAACGCTTAGGCAGCAAGGTAGTGCCGTATTCTCCTGCATCCAAAAAAACACCAAATTCGGCGAATTTCACCACTTCTAAACTATTAATTTGACCAATGTTAATCATATAAAACTGTCTCACAGCAAATTTGCAGAGATTATACGTTATCTCTGTTATGCTTTCTCGCATTCGAGCAATAAATCGGGCAATTTTTACAGGAGTTTTCGTTGATTACCGTACAGCAGCAAGATGCGGCAACCTTGACGATTGTCAGCCAGATGACGGGCAGTAAAGAGCTCGATCTTCATTTTTATCTCTTTATTCCTGGTGAGTTGGATATTTCACCCGAAGTGATTTCGGAGTCGGAGTTTTTCTACAGTTCAATCCACCAGCAACGTGCCTATTACAGCGACCAGATCCTTTTACCTCTGGTTCACAGCCGCCTTGCTCAACGTGGGCATCTCTCCACGACCCAATATCGGGTGAGCTTGAGCTTGTTTGCTTATCAGTATGTGATTGCGTTGGATAAAGCGGTTTCTCAGCTCAACAACACCAGCGATACGGTGACAGCAGAAGAAGTCGATAGCGTGATTGAGCTGTCGCTGGATATTTTGCGTCGCCTGCGCCGCAGTATTCCTTACGAAGAGCAACTCAAGCGTTACTACGCCAACATTGATAACTACCTCTCTTGGTACACTGAGCAGAGCTTCTTATCCATGATTGCGCACATGACCCGTGATAATGAATACAAAACCATTAAAGACCGATTGATCACGCTGGTTGAGAAAGAGCAAGCACATCGCACCCTTAATCAGTACAACTCAGATAAGGCCAACCAAGATATTACTCGTCTCAGTAATAAAATGCGTTTACTGCGCCGCCTGATTGAGCACCCGGTCATCCTCAATGAAAAAGTGTCATCGCTGGGGAATAACACCAAACGTGCGGTGAAAGGTTTAGCCACAGGTTTAGTGATGGTGGCAGTGACCATTACCGCTATTTCCGCGCGTGATTACTGGGGAGAAATTACCGCCTCATTCATCATTGCTATGTCCTTTATCTATGCTCTTCGGGAAATCTTTAAAGACGACCTGCGCGATATGCTGTGGCGCTGGATAAGCAAAGGCAAAGCAAAATGGCGACGTCACTACTTCGACCCGACGACCGGTAAGCAAGTGGGCGACAAAGAAGAGTGGCTGGATTACAAAAAACTAAGTGAGCTGCCGGATCGCATTCAAGCGATTCGGAAAAAACGCATTGTGCAGCGTGAAGAGCAGATCCTGCATTATCGTTCTCATACGGAAATGTCGACATCCCGTTTCATGAGTGGCTATGAAGAGACACGAGAAACCATGATGATTGATTTGCGCGCCATCATGCGCCAGATGGATAAAGGCTCAAATCATATTTATCAGCTCAACAACGGACAAGTGAGCCGCGAATCGGTGGAAAAACGCCATCTGTTAAATCTGATCGTGAAAGAAAAACACCATAAAGGTGAGCCGACTTATTACCGCTGGAAAATCGTGTTGAACCGTAGTCGAATTGTGGACATCGAATCCATCCCACTTACTTAGCGATTTTCAGTGAAAGGGTTAACCAAAACTCCGCCATTGGCTCATCACCATGCAGCGTAGGACAGGTCGCAATAATGTGTACTTCTTGGTTAACCCGCTCTCCGGTACGCGCGGTTTCGTCTAGCATGCGATCAATCTTCTCACCTTCTACACAATGAAAATGCACCGCCGCTTCTGGGCGTTTGTGAAATTCGCCTCTCACCGATTTGAACGCCAAGGAAACCGATTTACCGCGTTGATTGGCTTTGTGCATCGCCATGTAACCGCCCGCGACATCGGCGCCCACCGCAAGTACACCGAAATACATACTATTGAGGTGATTTTTATTACGTCTTTTCAGAGGGATACGCACCTCAACCGCTTGATCGTTTAGCGAAAGAATTTTCGGACGACACGCCCAGATCAAAGGGACTTTGAAAAAGCCGAACAGATTAAGATAGAGGTTGGCTTTTGCTAAGGGTGACAGCATAAAAACTCCGCAATAGTAAGTTGTCCGACCACTTCAATCGATCGCAGAATAAATGTCAAATAAATGTTAACAAAATGCAGAACCACGACGCTTTCTGAGCAAAGTGAATAGATAAGTCTGCTTGGTTGTGATGGGGTTACGCAGGCGGTTTGGTCAAATGCTCGGTTTTTACTCCAATTTACACCCCTTTCCTCAGCTGTTTTCGGCGTAATGGTTTATTCTCGTTGACAAATTCGTTATCTTTAGCGCTTCGCAATAAAAGGACAGGCGCTCCTATGCCACTGAAAACCGATGAATTAAGAACCCAAGCATTGGGACCTATGCCTACTCCGGCAGAATTAAGTCACGCACATCCTATCACTGATGAAGTTGCGCTACGGATCGCGCAGTCTCGTCGCCAAATTGAAAGCATTCTTACCGGTGAAGATGATCGCCTATTAGTGATAGTGGGGCCTTGTTCGGTGCATGATACCGATGCTGCAATCGACTACGCTCGCCGCCTTGCTGCGCTACAAGAAAACTATACTGATGAGCTTTTTGTGGTGATGCGGACCTATTTCGAAAAACCACGCACTGTGGTGGGTTGGAAAGGACTGATCACCGATCCAAACTTAGATGGCTCTTACGCTTTAGAAACCGGTCTCAATAAAGCACGAAAATTGCTGCTTGATGTAAATAAGCTCGGATTGGCTACCGCGACCGAGTTTCTCGATATGATCACAGGCCAATACATCGCTGACCTTATCACGTGGGGCGCAATTGGTGCGCGTACTACTGAGTCGCAAATTCACCGTGAGATGGCCTCTGCGCTCTCCTGCCCTGTGGGTTTTAAAAATGGCACTAACGGTAATGTGAAAATCGCGATTGATGCGATCCGCGCGGCCAAAGCGTCACATTACTTCTATTCGCCAGATAAGAATGGTCGTATGACGGTTTACCGTACCAGTGGTAACCCATTTGGTCATATTATTCTGCGTGGTGGTGATAGCGGACCGAACTTTGATGCGGCTTCGATTAATGAAGCTTGCCAGCAGTTGGCGCAATTCAACTTACCAGAGCGTTTAGTGGTGGATTTCAGCCACGCGAACTGTCAAAAACAACACCGTAAACAAGTGGATGTCGCGCGCGATATTTGCCAGCAAATTGAAGCTGGCAGCCACAAAATTGCGGGCATCATGGCGGAAAGCTTCCTTGTGGAAGGCAATCAGCCAATGCACGATCTCAATAATCTGACTTATGGTCTGTCGATCACCGATCCTTGTTTAGGATGGGAAGATACCGCCACCATGCTTGATATGCTGGCTCAATCGATCAAAGTCCGTCGTTCTCGTCACTAAGGAAATACCTCATGCCTTCTTTTGATATTGTTTCAGAAATTGATGCGGTTGAGCTGCGTAACGCAGTCGAAAACTCAACGCGTGAACTCGCTAGCCGATTTGATTTTCGTAACGTAGATGCGAGCTTTGAGCTGAAAGAAGAGACCGTAAAACTGGCCGCCGAAGATGATTTCCAACTCGGTCAGATGATGGATATTTTGCGTGGTAATCTCGCCAAACGTGGTGTGGATGCTCGTGCGATGAAAGCCAAGGATTCTGTGCATATCGGTAAAAACTGGTACAAAGAAGCAGAATTCAAGCAAGGTTTGGAAGCGCTACTGGCGAAGAAAATCGTCAAACTGATCAAAGATGCCAAAATCAAAGTGCAAGCTTCGATCCAAGGCGACAAAGTACGCGTCACGGGCAAAAAGCGCGATGATTTGCAAGAAGTGATGGCGATGCTGCGCGAGGCCAACCTTGAGCAACCGCTGCAATACAATAACTTCCGCGAATAGTTTGAGATAAAGCACGTGTATTAAAGTGCACGGTTCCGCTTTAAACAAACGCCCCAAAAACGGGGCGTTTGTCGTGGCTGCGAACTAAATGTAGGTATTCTTGCTCAAGTCATCACATAAATAACCAACAGCACTTAAGCTGCACTCTCTTTCGCTCGCGCCTGAGCGGCTAAGATTTCTTCCACTAACCTTGGCACTTCAATACTGGCTTTACCATAGCGCTTCTCAGCAAACTCGCTTTCCACTGCACTTGGCTCCAAATTGATCTCTATGGTGTGCGCGCCATGCATACGTGCGTCATGCACAAACCCCGCCGCAGGATAAACCACCCCTGAGGTGCCAATAGACACAAACAGATCTGCTTGTTCAAGCGCGGCGTAAATATCGCCCATGCGTAGCGGCATTTCACCAAACCAGACAATGTGTGGGCGCATCTGTGCTGGCATTTGGCAGCAGTGGCACAGATCGCCATGATGGATATCCTCTTTTTGCTCGACCGTTTGATTGGACTCAGGACAGCGCGCTTTCAGCAGCTCTCCATGCATGTGGATGATATTCTGACTGCCGCCACGTTCGTGCAAATTATCAATGTTCTGAGTGATCACAGTGACACTGCCCTGCAACTCTTTTTCCAGTTTGCCAAGGGCAAGATGTGCAGGATTGGGCTGAATTGTATCTGAGAGTAGCTTACGGCGGCGCTGGTTATAAAACTCCAACACCATATCGGGATCACGCTGAAACCCTTCGGGTGTCGCCACATCTTCGATTCGATGGTTTTCCCACAGCCCATCCTGAGCACGGAAAGTTTGAATACCAGACTCCGCAGAGATGCCTGCTCCAGTCAGTATCACAACATGTCGATACGGTAAGCTCATAACCCATTCCTTTTCTCGGCTTTTGTTTAAGCTTAACACCGAAGCGTTATCAACCCTAGAATACGGGGATTAGACCATAGTAGTAACAAGGATAAAAACACCCAGCGAGTGCTGGGTGTTGAACGGTAGACATGTATTACAAATTCGGCCCTTTGGAGGGAGAATGCGGTAAGTTATTTTGATACTGCTGCATGCCTTGGATCATACGCCAGATCCAAATAGAGATGGCTCCGACGGCAATGAGTGCGCCCACATAAGGAATGCCATGCCCAAGTTTGGCAAGCCAATGCTCCGGCATCCAGTAGCGATTCACGCCCATGATGATGCCGTTCGTGGTCGCTACCGTCACAATCAATACCACAAAGAATGTGAGATAGAGGAAGAAACTGCGAATGAGCCCATAGTAGTGAGAATTCGCTATCTCACCATCTTGGTTCTTATCCAGTCGATAACCGGCATAGATGATACCAATGACGCCAGAGAGCAAGCAGGTAAATGGCGTCAGCAAGCTTGCAATGTAGACAAACCACACGGACTTGTGCGCGCTATCTTGATTCATGGCTCACCTCTCCTTTCACCTGATTTAATGCAGTCGTTTCAGATTCAGCACTGGCTTCTTCAATTTCACCGCGGTGTTTTACTTCTTCATACCAAATGTCATGATGCTCTTTCGCCCACGTTTCATCCACTTTGCCGGTCACCATGCCTTCTAATGCGCCCTCCATACCAAACAAGCCAATGTAGATATGGAAGATAAAGCCACAGATTAAGATCAAGGCTGAGAACATATGAATGAGGTTCGACAGCTCCATATCACGACGTGTTTGACCAAAGATCGGGAAGTCGAGCACCAAACCACTAATGGCCGCAAAGGTTCCAAACACAATCAGTAACCAGTAAATGGCTTTTTCCCCAGCATTGGAAAAGCCTGCTGAAGGATGTGTGCCTTTGTATTTTCCAACCATGCCACCGAGTTTCATAAACCACTGCACATCCACTTTATTGAAGATGGATTTGCGCCACCACTTGAGCAGTACAAACATCAGCAAAATGAAAAACAGTGGCCCCATGTAGTTGTGATACTGCTTCGCGGCATAGATGATCCAGCCCCACAGCTCACTCGGGATATACGGTTTTAAGAAGTGCTTACCGTACACCAGCATCAAGCCACTGAACGCTAAGGTCAGGAAGGTAAACGCCATGCTCCAGTGCAGCGCCCTATCTGAGCGTGACCAACGATTGAGCTTACGTCCGGTGCGCGGCTTACTCAGCATCAGCGGCCCGACTGCGATATACGCTAGCACGACCATTGCTATGCTGCCGAAAATCGCCACCGCACCAGCCGGAGACATCCATTTCTCTTTGAGGATAAACCAAGTTTCACCCGGTTTACTGATCAACACGCCATGTTCAGGAGACTGAGACGTGGTGTACCCCGCTTCGCCTTGTCGTACCTGACGCCAAAAGTCTGCGCCGGCCAGTTGGGTCATCTCTTTTTGCACCACATCCGGTTTTGCGTTCTCTTCTGCCATCACGGGTTGAGCCAACCAGCACAGCAGTGCTGCCAATAAAGGCAGCACAAAACGAGTGGCGCGAGAAAGTTGTTGTCTCATAGCCACTTAACTCCGAGTTGCGTCATAGGCGAGATCTTCACCGTTCGTCCAACCGGCACCTTTCGCACCACGTTCAACCACGCGTTGACGGAAAATATCGGAGATTTTCTCCGCATCCCCCGCTAGCAGAGCTTTGGTAGAACAGAGAGAAGCGCACATGGGCAGTTTACCTTCCGCAATACGGTTGGCTCCGTATTTACGACGTTCCTCTTCTGAACCCGGCTCTGTTTCAGGGCCGCCAGCACAGAAGGTGCATTTGTCCATCTTACCGCGTTCACCAAATGCCGCCTGTTTCGGAAACTGCGGCGCACCAAACGGACAAGCAAACAAGCAGTAACCACAACCGATACAAAGATCTTTGTTGTGCAGTACGATGCCATCTTCGGTATGCACAAAGCAGTCTGCAGGACACACCGCCATACAAGGTGCATCGGTACAATGCATACACGCCACGGAAATCGAGTTTTCACCCGGTTCACCATCGTTGAGCGTAACTACGCGGCGACGCTGGATGCCCCATTCCAGCGCATCATCGTTTTCATTTTTACAGGCTGTGACACAGCCGTTACATTCGATACAGCGTTTGGTGTCACACAGGAATTTCATTCTTGCCATGGGTAAGCTCCTTACGCTTTACGAATGTTACAGAGGGTGACTTTGGTTTCCTGCATCAAAGTAACAGGATCGTAACCATAGGTAGTGGCGGTGTTTGCCGCTTCCCCAACCACATAAGGCTGTGTACCTTCTGGATATTTCGGACGCAGATCTTCACCTTGGAACTTGCCACCAAAATGGAATGGCAAGAAAGCCATGCCCGGTTTCACGCGACGTGTCACCATCGCTTTCACTTTGATGCGGCCTTTCTCTGCGCCTTCAACCCAAACCATATCGCCATCAATAAAGCCTAAATCGTTGGCATCTTTCGGGTTCACTTCAACAAACATCTCTTGTTGCAGTTCTGCTAGCCAAGGGTTAGAACGGGTTTCTTCACCACCACCTTCGTACTCCACTAAGCGACCAGAGGTTAGGATGATCGGATATTCCACGGATTTATCCTGCGCTTGAATCGACTTATACAGCGTGGGAACACGGAAGATGAACGCTTGATCGTCCCACGTGGGGTAATCGGCCAGCAGATCACGACGCGGTGTATACAGCGGTTCACGGTGCAGCGGCACGCGGTCTGGGAATGTCCACACAATCGCACGCGCTTTCGCGTTACCAAACGGAATACAGCCGTGTTTGATCGCGACACGCTGAATGCCGCCAGAAAGGTCAGTTTTCCAGTTTTTACCTTCTGCAGCCGCTTTCTCTTCCGCGGTTAAATCATCCCACCATCCGAGTTGTTTCAGTAGCTTATCGCTAAATTCTGGATAGCCGTCTTGCAGCTCACATCCTTTCGAGTAGCTGTCTTCAGCCAGCAAGCTCTTACCTTCAAACTCCACACCAAAACGGGTACGGAAGTTACCGCCACCTTCAGCGACCGTCTTCGAGGTATCGTAAAGAATGTGTGTGCCGGGGTGTTTCATCTCTGGCGTTCCCCAACATGGCCAAGGCATACCGTAAGTGTCCCCATTCGCTGGGCCACCTTCGGCCGCCAACGTGGTTTTGTGGAAGGTGTGCCAGTTCTGTTGGTGCGTTTTCAAACGCTCTGGGCTTTGTCCGGTGTAACCAATCGTCCACATACCACGGTTAAATTCACGGGTGATGTCTTCAATCAGTGGCTGATTGTTCTCAACACGAATGTTTTTACACAGTTGATCGACGATCCCCAGTTTTTGGCTGAGCAGATACATGATTTCGTGGTCAGGTTTGGATTCAAACAGCGGCTCAATCACCTGATCACGCCACTGAATAGAACGGTTAGACGCCGTCACACTGCCGTAGGTTTCAAACTGAGTGGTCGCTGGAAGCAGATACACTCCATCCGTGCGATCGTTCATTACCGCCGCAACCGTTGGATATGGGTCAACAATCACCATCATATCCAGCTTTTGCATCGCTTTTTTCATTTCCACGCCGCGGGTTTGCGAGTTCACCGCATGACCCCAATAGAACATGGCGCGAATGTTTTCACGTTGCTGCAGGTTGTCTTTGTTTTCAAGTACACCATCGATCCAACGAGAGACAGGGATCCCCGGAGTTTCCATTGGCAATGCGCCGTTATAAGTGCCTTGGTCAAAGCGGTTTTTGATCCACTCGAAATCCACGCCCCATACGCTTGCCCAGTGTTTCCATGAACCTTCGGTCAAACCGTAGTAACCCGGCAATGTATCGGAAAGCACACCTAAGTCGGTTGCGCCTTGCACGTTATCGTGACCACGGAAAATGTTGGCACCGCCGCCTGATTTACCGATGTTGCCCAGCGCCAACTCAAGGATGCAGTACGCACGAGTATTGTTGTTACCTGTGGTGTGTTGCGTACCGCCCATACACCAAATCACACAACCCGGACGGTTTTCCGCTAGGATTTTCGCTGTGGTGTAAACGTCTTCTTCGCTTACGCCAGTGACACGCTCAACTTCGGCTGGTGTCCATTTGGCCACTTCCGCGCGGATTTCATCCATACCGAAGACACGTTGACGGATGTACTCTTTGTCTTCCCAGTTATTTTTGAACACGTGCCACAGCAAGCCCCAAATAAAGGCTACGTCACTACCCGGACGCAGGGAAACAAAGTAATCCGCTTTTGCTGCAGTACGGGTACGACGAGGATCGGCAACCACGATTTTGCAGCTGTTTTTCTCTTTTGCGATCAAAATGTGCTGCATCGCGACTGGGTGAGCTTCTGCGGGGTTAGATCCAATGAACAGCATCGACTTACAGTTGTGCATGTCATTGAATGAGTTGGTCATTGCACCATAACCCCAAGTGTTTGCTACACCCGCAACCGTGGTGGAGTGGCAAATACGCGCTTGGTGGTCAACGTTGTTGGTGCCCCACAGGGACGCCATTTTGCGGAACAGATAAGCTTGCTCGTTACTGTGCTTAGCACTGCCGAGAAAATAAACCGAATCTGGGCCTGACTCTTCACGGATCTTCAGCGCTTTGTCACCAATTTCATTGATGGCTTGTTCCCAAGAGATCTTCTTCCATTTGCCGCCTTCGAGTTTCATTGGGTATTTCAGGCGACGTTCACCGTGGCCGTGTTCACGTAACGCTGCGCCTTTCGCACAGTGACCGCCCGCGTTGAATGGGTGATCAAAAGCCGGCTCTTGGCCAGTCCAAACACCGTTTTGTACTTCAGCGTAGATACCGCAACCGACGGAACAGTGTGAACAGATGGTACGCTTCACTTTCGTTTTTGCGCTGCGATCCACGTCGCTGGCCTGAGCTTTACGGATCATGCCTGGTGTAAACAAAGAGGCACCTACCGCCGCTCCGCCCGCTGCCAGTGACGTGTTTTTCATAAAGGCACGACGACTAATACCGAGCTGATTTTGCTCTTTGGTCACGCTGTCTGAACGTTTGATGAGTCTCATCGGGTTGGCTCCTATAGCGTGTTGTAGTAATCACGAATGTGTTGAGTTTCGTGATAGCCTTTTTTCAGCGGCTCTTTGCTCTCGGTGCTTGCTTCACTGGCGACCGTTTGAGTACTGACCCCCGCGACGACAGCGCCAGCGACAGCCGCTGTGCCTAACCCTTTAAGCAGATCGCGTCTGCTTTGGTTTACTTGGTTCTCTTTTTTCATCGATTGCTTCCTTATTGCTTAAGTTTTAGCAACTTAGCTGTGCGTCTTAAGACGTCTGTTTTCTAATTCCGGTTTGTTCACTGCTCGGCTTTATCGGTCAAGTTTTTCACCTCGATCCGATAACGATTCTTGCGACTGCTTGGTGCTTGTGTCATCGCCACTTGTTCTAAACTCAAAAAAGCGTCCAGAAGCTGCGCGACGGCTAAATAAAATTGCGCATGAGGAGCCTGACGAATTTGGCCAACCAGCTTGCCAAACCACGATGCGATATGACGGTTGAAGAAGGCTTGTTGTGTCTGCTCATCCGCGTTTTCGTCACCACTTTGCTCACATAAATAAGCCATGGTTTCGCACAGCGCCGAAATATGATCTTCTGGCTCGCGCACTTGTTCATCACGCTCTAGCCCTAAGCGGCTCAAATCATCACGAATCTCAGCCAGCGGCTTTTCCATCAATGAACCAGTTAAATGCCATGAGGCAAAAGGCACGACTTCACCACGACCGATACCAATAAACAGCTCTTGATACTCGTCAGCCAAAGAGTCAGCTTGAGCGTTGTGTGCGGCGGCGGATATCGCCTGCCACGCTTTCGCCATTTCAGTGCCATTGGCCTCAAAGTCCAATTCGGCTAGAAAGGTGCACAGCTCTGCTGAGGGCACATCACGCAGCAGTGTGGCGAGCAGCAAGTAAATGTCTGAACGCATTGACTGTGAATGTGTTGACTGTGAACGCATAGATTGCTCTTGCATGGCTTTCTCCTTAATACTTGAGCTGCTGCTCAGGGTCATGTGCCATGGCTTCAAACATGTCGACTACCCGACAGTCTTCGCACATCGCAATCCGATTGAGCGCTTCCGGCGTGGCGAAATGTGAGTGACCGCGTAACTTGGTTTGCAACATGGTAATCATGGATTGTGGCGCGAAAGGCTTATGGCAGCGCAGGCACTTAGCAGGTTCTTCTTGATGCAAGGTCACCACACCTTGGCGTGCCGCTTTGTTCCAGTTGAGTTGTGGCGTCGCGCTAAGCACTTGTTCAGGGCAAGCTTTGACACACAAGCCGCACTGCACACAGTCTTGTTCAATAAAGCGTAGTGCTGGGCTATCTCCCGCCGGATGCAGTGCACGCGTTGGGCAAACCGCAACACAGCTCATGCATAAAGTACAATCGCTTGCTTGGCATTCAATGGTGCCGTAAGGCGCGCTAATACTGAGTGGTTGAACGCTCGGTTGTGCATTGAGTGTTTCTGCTAACGCATCCAGCGCGGTAAACAGGCGTTCGCGCTTATTACCGATTAAGTCACCCAACTTAAGCCCAAGCGGCTGTTCACACAGTATCGGCATCCCCTCGCGCAGCGATTCGAGATAAAGAATATCAATCGTCTCTTTGGGCAAACCCAAGTGAGTCAGCAAGCTCTGCGCCATGCTCACTTCTTGGTTGAGAATACGC
>NZ_WPDC01000028.1:0-42408 GCF_035615595.1 Vibrio sp. R-1
GCTAGGATGGGGTATTAAGCGCTCACGGATGGGCTTAAATCGCATCGTGATACTCGGTCAGAACTTGCTCGACCCAAGTCGCGATGCGTTCGTCACTCAAGTCATATTGTGAATCTTCATCCAGTGCGAGGCCGACAAAATGGCTGCCATCTTCAGTCAAAGCCTTAGATGCTTCAAAGTGGTAGCCTTGATTTGGCCAGTAGCCAAGCAGGTTAGCTCCGCTCTTCTTGATCTGGTCGTGCAGCAGCCCCATCGCATCCAGATACCATTCGCCATAGCCTTCTTGATCGCCTAAGCCGAACAACGCGACGTACTTGTTTTTTAGCGACACGCCACCGATGTGATCCCATACCGCACTCCAGTCCTCTTGGATTTCACCAAAATCCCATGTTGAAATGCCCAGCAGTAAAAGATCGTAATCACTCATTAAAGTGAGAGGCGATTCTTTTACGTTGTGGATATCCACCAGTTCTTCACCCAGTATGGCGCGAATTTTCTCCGCGGTCATTTCGGTGTAACAGGTGCTTGAGCCATAAAATAGACCAATCTTCATCAATAATTTGTATCTGTCTGCGAAGGAATGGCAAATTCTAACCATAAAAATGATCGGAATGCAGCCAATATCCTGCATCCTGCGTATTTTTATGCTATTAAATGCCCAGTAAAAAGAGAGCTAGAGCTGAGGATAGAGTGAGCGAAGCCTTATCTCCCGACCAAGGGTTGGTGGAACAATTTTTAGATACCATGTGGTTTGAGCGCGGTTTGGCAGAAAATACCGTGGCGTCTTATCGTAATGACTTGAGTAAGCTATTAGAGTGGATGGCGCAGAACCAGTATCGGCTCGATTTTATTAGCTTTGCTGGTTTGCAGGAGTATCAAAGCTGGCTGTCGGAGCAAAATTACAAACCGACCTCGAAAGCGCGCATGTTGTCGGCGATTCGTCGCCTGTTTCAATATCTGCATCGGGAAAAGGTGCGCGCTGATGATCCGAGTGCGCTGTTGGTGAGCCCGAAACTGCCAACGCGCTTACCAAAAGATTTGAGCGAAGCGCAAGTTGAAGCTTTGCTGAGTGCGCCAGATCCGCAAAGTCCACTTGAGCTGCGTGATAAAGCCATGCTGGAATTGCTGTATGCTACGGGACTGCGTGTGACAGAGCTGGTCTCACTGACCATGGAAAACATGAGCTTGCGCCAAGGTGTGGTGCGAGTCATGGGTAAGGGCGGCAAAGAGCGTTTGGTGCCGATGGGCGAAAATGCCATTGAATGGATTGAAACTTTTTTGCAGCAGGGACGGTCTTTACTGCTGGGGGAGCAGACGTCGGATATCGTTTTCCCCAGTAGCCGCGGTCAGCAGATGACCCGGCAAACCTTCTGGCATCGCATTAAACACTATGCGGTTATTGCAGGAATTGATGTGGAAAAACTCTCGCCGCACGTATTGCGCCATGCGTTTGCCACTCACTTGCTCAATTATGGGGCCGATCTGCGCGTAGTGCAGATGTTGCTTGGGCATAGTGATTTATCCACGACACAAATTTATACTCATGTCGCCACTGAGCGGCTTAAACAACTCCACAACGAGCACCATCCAAGGGCTTGAAAATAAGGTGATTTTCATGAGCGTACTGCGCCGACTAACATGGCTGGCATTTCCTTTACTGAGTATGGCATTCAACGTACAAGCGAACACTGCACCAGCACAATTGAATAAAGCCGAGCTTGAGCAGCGCTTTGCCAAACTCGGATTGCAAGTGGAAGAGATTAAACCCTCTGATATCAATGGCTTGCTTGAAGTGCAAACGTCTGGCGGTGTGTTGTTCTCTTCGCCTGATGGTGAGCACTTTATCGCGGGTACTCTTTATGCGCTGGATGGTAATGGTGGTTATGTTGATGTGCTGGCTAAACGCCAAGCGCCACTCAACGCCAAGAAAATTGCCGCATTGCAAGACAGCATGATTGAGTTTAAAGCGCCCAATGAGAAATACGCGATCACCGTATTTACCGATATCACGTGTGGTTACTGTGTGCGTCTGCACAGCCAGATCAAAGAGTACAATGATCTCGGCATTACGGTGCGTTATCTCGCCTACCCGCGTCAGGGGCCGCAAGGTCAAGTCGCGGATCAAATGGCGGCCATCTGGTGTTCTAACGATCCGAAAGCGGCGATGCACGATGCGAAAGTGAATCGTAAAACCATTACCGCCGATAAAGATATCGCCCCCCAATGCCAAAAGACCATCGCGCAGCACTATATGTTGGGTCACGAGCTCGGCATTAGCGGTACTCCAGCGATTTTCTTACCCAATGGTGAGATGGTTGGCGGCTATTTGCCTGCGCCGCAATTGCTGCAACGCCTGCAAGCCACACAATAGTTTTTCATTTTCGACTAATTAAGGAAACAGGCCAGAGGCAACTTTGGCCTGTCACAGCATGATAGAAATCCAGCGACGCCCCGAACCTGATCTCTCACTTCTCCCCGACCATATCGACCCACTATTACGTCGGCTTTACCTGAGCCGTGGTGTAAGCAACGTGGCACAACTTGAAAAAGCCGCCAAAGCGCTGCACTCATTCAAACAGTTACATGGTATTGATCGTGCGGTTGAGTTGCTGTTTGCAGCGATTGCTGAGCAAAAACGCATCATTGTCGTCGGTGATTTTGATGCCGATGGCGCAACCAGTTCGGCGCTTTCTGTGCTCGCGCTGCGTATGCTCGGTAGTCGTAATGTCGATTACTTAGTGCCAAACCGTTTTGAAGATGGTTATGGTCTGAGCCCTGAAGTAGTTGATCAAGCGATTGAGCGTGGCGCAGAGATGATCATGACCGTGGATAACGGCGTTTCATCACTGGAAGGGGTGCGTTACGCCAAACAGAAAGGGCTGCAAGTGGTGGTCACCGATCATCACTTACCGGGACAAGAACTCCCTGAAGTCGATGCTATGGTAAACCCGAACTTGCAGCAGTGTGCTTTTCCTTCTAAGGCGCTGGCTGGGGTAGGGGTTGCTTTCTATTTGATGATGGCACTTTGCGTGCACATGCGTCAGCAAGGTTGGTTTGCCGCGCAAGGCATGGCTGAACCGAAATTGATGGAACTGATCGATTTAGTGGCACTCGGTACGGTCGCCGATGTGGTGCCACTGGATGACAACAACCGTATTTTGGTGCACCAAGGTTTGCAGCGTATTCGTGCGGGTTTAGCGCGTCCCGGTATTCAAGCTCTGATTGAAGTCGCCAAACGGGATGCGCGCCGTTTGGTCGCTGCTGATTTTGGCTTTGCGCTTGGGCCGCGGATTAACGCCGCAGGGCGTTTGGATGATATGTCGTTCGGCGTTGAACTTTTGCTGTGTAACAACATTCACGCTGCGCGGCGTATGGCGAGTGAGCTGGACGGCCTCAATCAAACCCGAAAAGAGATTGAAGAGGGGATGAAGCAAGAGGCGGTCGCGTTTTGTGAGCGTTTGCAACTGAGCGATGATCGCGAGCTGCCTTACGGTTTAGTGCTGTTTCAGCGCGATTGGCACCAAGGGGTGATCGGCATTCTTGCTTCGCGCATCAAAGAGAAATACCACCGACCCGTGATTGCGTTTGCTGAAGGTGGTGATGGCAAGCTAAAAGGTTCATGTCGCTCGGTTCCCGGTCTGCATATGCGTGATGCACTAGATAAAATTGATACGCAAAACCCGGGCATCATCCTCAAATTTGGTGGTCACGCGATGGCGGCTGGATTAACTATTGAAGAGCAAAATTTTGAACGTTTTTGCCGATTGTTTGACCAGCTAGTGCGTGAAGAGCTGGATGAATCAGCACTCAAAGGCATCATCCTCAGCGATGGCGAACTGAAACCGGAAGAGTTTTCGCTGCATACCGCCGAATTACTGCGTGCCGGTGGCCCGTGGGGGCAAGCGTTTCCTGAACCCCTATTTGATGGTGAATTTAAAGTGCTGCACCAAAAACTTGTTGGCGAAAAACACCTCAAACTGATGCTTGAGCCGCTGTATAAAGGCTTTCCAACCAATGTGATGATCGACGGGATTGCGTTTAATGTCGACCTACGTCGTTGGCCGGATGCCTCAGTCAAAACGGTACGTTTGGCGTACAAACTCGACATCAACGAGTTTCGCGGTAATCAATCATTGCAACTCATGATTGATCATCTGGAAGCGAAGTAGAGTTTCTCCTCTTGCTATTAAAGGGGGGAATTCTGCCGCTGAAATATCCCATTCTAACCAGCAACGCCAAGTGATTTGGGCATCTCTTCTTTGCTTTATTCTCAAGATGATGCCTCCCTCTTTATCCAACTTATTCAATTTATTCAAAAATTGTCATCAACTGACACTTCTAGCCCATCAAGTCCCCATCTGTATATGAGTTGTAATTGGTCTGACCAATATTTTTGCTGTTTTAATCAACTATTGTTGCTGGATTGTTAGGGCGTGAGCGGTTCTATGATTTAGGTCAATTTTCGGCTGGACACTGGCGTTTTAATTATGTTAATTTCTGCACCAACTTAAAATTGGTATTACCAATTGCCAGCAAGAAGAATAAGAGTAGAAGAACAATAAATTATGGCTTATCAAAGGATCCGTCAGCCAAAGCTCTCCGATGTGATTGAACAAGAACTGGAGAGACTGATAGTGGAAGGAACACTCTCACCCGGTCAGCAACTTCCTCCGGAACGCGAACTGGCCAAACAGTTTGAAGTGTCTCGCCCCTCGATCAGAGAAGCCATACAACGCTTGGAAGCCAAACGCTTGCTTACCCGCCGTCAAGGTGGCGGTACATTCGTTAGTGACCGAATTTGGCAGAGCTTTTCTGATCCTCTGCTAAATTTATTGTCTAGCCACTCCGAAACTCAACTGGATCTGCTGGAAGCGCGTCATGCGCTGGAAGGTATTTGCGCCTATTTTGCGGCGTTGCGTGGTACCGAAGAAGATTTTGCTCGCATTCAGCACTGTGTCACGCGTATCGCGGAGGCTCAGGCATTGAATAATGTGGATGAAGAAGCAGAGCGGGTGATGGCCTTTTTGATTGCCATTACTGAAGCGGCGCACAACGTTGTGTTACTGCACATCGTACGCAGCCTGAGTCCACTGCTTGAGCAGAATATTCGTCAGAATTTTAAACTCTTACATCGCCGCCCTGAAGCGGTAGAGAAAGTAAGCAAACACCGGGCTAACATTGTGGATGCGATTGTTTCGGGTCAGCCGGAAAAGGCACGTGAAATGTCCCATTCTCACTTAGCTTATATCGAAGAAACGTTGTTGGATTTGACTCGTGAACAGACTCGCCGTGAGCGATCTCTGCGTCGAATTCAACAAGGTAATGAGCCGCAATAGCGGCCATTGCGATTCAACTTAAATCCAACCAACAGAAGGATAGATCGCCATGTCTGACATGAAGCATGACGTAGATGCACTGGAAACTCAGGAGTGGCTTGCTGCCCTTGAATCCGTTGTCCGTGAAGAAGGCGTAGAGCGTGCGCAGTACCTGCTTGAACAAGTACTGGAAAAAGCGCGTTTGGATGGGGTAGACATGCCAACAGGCGTGACCACCAACTACATCAACACGATTCCTGCGGCGCAGGAGCCTGCTTACCCAGGTGACACTACGATCGAACGTCGTATCCGTTCAATCATTCGCTGGAACGCAATCATGATCGTGCTGCGTGCATCGAAGAAAGATCTGGAACTGGGTGGCCACATGGCTTCTTTCCAATCTTCCGCTGCTTTCTACGAAACCTGTTTCAACCACTTCTTCCGTGCTCCAAACGAGAAAGACGGTGGCGACTTGGTTTACTATCAAGGTCACATCTCTCCAGGGATCTACGCACGTGCTTTCGTGGAAGGCCGTTTGACTGAAGAGCAACTGGACAACTTCCGTCAGGAAGTGGATGGCAAAGGTCTTCCTTCTTACCCACACCCGAAATTAATGCCTGAATTCTGGCAATTCCCAACCGTCTCTATGGGTCTTGGTCCAATTTCTGCGATTTATCAAGCTCGTTTCCTGAAGTATCTGAATGGCCGTGGCCTGAAAGACACCACTGCACAACGCGTATACGCCTTCCTAGGTGATGGTGAGATGGACGAGCCAGAATCACGCGGCGCGATCTCTTTTGCTGCGCGTGAGAAGCTGGATAACCTATGCTTCCTGATCAACTGTAACCTGCAACGTCTGGACGGCCCTGTTATGGGTAACGGCAAGATCATCCAAGAACTGGAAGGTCTGTTCCGTGGCGCAGGCTGGAACGTTGTGAAAGTGATCTGGGGTAATGGCTGGGACAAACTACTGGCGAAAGATACCACAGGTAAACTGCTGCAACTGATGAACGAAACCATCGACGGCGACTACCAAACGTTCAAAGCGAAAGATGGCGCTTACGTTCGTGAGCACTTTTTCGGTAAGTACCCAGAGACTGCAGCACTGGTTGCTGACATGACTGACGATGAGATCTTCGCTCTGAAACGCGGTGGTCACGAATCATCTAAACTGTACGCGGCGTTCAAGAACGCTCAAGACACCAAAGGTCGTCCAACCGTTATCCTAGCGAAAACCGTTAAAGGTTACGGCATGGGTGATGCGGCAGAAGGTAAGAACATTGCGCACCAAGTGAAGAAGATGGATATGACCCATGTTCTGGCGATGCGTAACCGTCTAGGCCTGCAAGATCTGATCTCTGATGAAGAAGTGAAGAACCTGCCGTACCTGAAACTGGAAGAAGGCTCAAAAGAGTTTGAATACCTGCACGCTCGTCGTAAAGCGCTGCACGGTTACACGCCTCAGCGTCTACCTAACTTCACGGGTGAGTTAGTGATCCCTGCGCTGGAAGAGTTCAAGCCACTGCTGGAAGAGCAGAGTCGCGAAATTTCTTCAACTATGGCGTATGTACGTACTCTGAACATCCTGCTGAAAGATAAGAACATTGGTCAAAACATCGTTCCTATCATCGCGGATGAAGCGCGTACGTTCGGTATGGAAGGTCTGTTCCGTCAAATCGGTATCTACAACCCGCACGGTCAGAACTACACTCCACAAGATCGCGATATCGTTTCTTACTACAAAGAAGCGACGTCAGGTCAGGTACTGCAAGAAGGTATCAACGAGCTGGGTGCCATGTCATCTTGGGTTGCGGCGGCAACGTCATACAGCACCAACAACCTGCCGATGATCCCGTTCTACATCTACTACTCTATGTTTGGTTTCCAACGTGTTGGCGACATGGCGTGGATGGCGGGTGACCAACAAGCGCGTGGCTTCCTGCTGGGTGCTACTGCGGGTCGTACCACGCTGAACGGTGAAGGTCTACAGCACGAAGATGGTCACTCGCACATTCTGGCGGGCACAGTACCAAACTGTATCTCTTACGATCCAACCTTCGCTTACGAAGTTGCGGTAATCCTGCAAGACGGTATCCGTCGTATGTACGGTGAGCAAGAGAACGTGTTCTACTACCTGACACTGATGAACGAAAGCTACGCTCACCCAGCAATGCCTGCTGGCGCTGAAGAAGGTATCCGTAAAGGTATCTACAAGCTGGAAACTTACGCAGGTAACAAAGCAAAAGTTCAACTGATGAGCTCAGGCACCATCATGAACGAAGTGCGTAAAGCGGCACAAATTCTGAGTGAAGAGTACGGCGTAGCGTCTGACGTTTACTCTGTGACTTCATTCAACGAGCTGGCGCGTGATGGCCAAGCGTGTGATCGCTTCAACATGCTGCACCCAGAAGCAGAAGTGAAAGTGCCTTACATCGCACAAGTGATGGGTACTGAGCCTGCTATCGCAGCGACGGACTACATGAAGAACTACGCGGATCAAGTACGTGCGTTCATTCCTGCACAGTCTTACAAAGTGCTGGGTACGGATGGTTTCGGCCGCTCAGATAGCCGTGAAAACCTACGTCGTCACTTTGAAGTGAATGCTGGCTACGTGGTAGTTGCAGCGCTGAATGAACTGGCTAAACGTGGTGAAGTTGAGAAGTCTGTGGTTGCAGCAGCAATCAAGAAATTCGACATCGATACTGAAAAAACCAACCCGCTGTACGCTTAATTGAAGGTAGGAAAAGTAATGGCAATCGAAATTTATGTACCTGACATCGGTGCGGATGAGGTTGAAGTCACTGAGATTCTCGTCAAAGTCGGCGACAAAGTGGCTGAAGAGCAATCTCTGATCACGGTTGAAGGCGACAAAGCTTCTATGGAAGTTCCTGCGTCTCAAGCGGGTATCGTTAAAGAGATCAAAGTAGTGGCAGGTGACAAAGTGTCTACTGGCTCTCTGATCATGGTCTTTGAAGCGGAAGGTGCAGCAGCGGCTGCACCAGCTCCTGCGCCTCAAGCGGCAGCACCAGTTGCTGCGGCTCCAGCGGCAGCTGCACTGAAAGAAGTGCAAGTACCAGACATTGGCGGTGATGAAGTTGAAGTGACTGAAATCATGGTCAAAGTGGGCGATGTGGTTGCGGAAGAGCAATCTCTGATCACCGTTGAAGGCGACAAAGCGTCAATGGAAGTACCTGCACCTTTCGCTGGTACGGTTAAAGAGATCAAAATCGCTGCGGGCGACAAAGTATCAACAGGTTCACTGATCATGGTGTTTGAAGTAGCCGGCGCTGCGCCAGTTGCAGCACCCGTTCAAGCTGCGGCACCCGCGGCAGCCGCTGCTCCTGCCGTTGCAGCACTGAAAGAAGTTCAAGTACCTGATATCGGCGGTGACGAAGTGACCGTAACGGAAATCATGGTTAACGTGGGCGACAGCATCAGCGAAGAGCAATCTCTGATCACCGTAGAAGGCGATAAGGCTTCTATGGAAGTACCAGCACCTTTTGCTGGAACTCTCAAAGAGATCAAAGTGGCTGCAGGCGATAAAGTGAAAACTGGCTCGCTGATCATGGTGTTTGAAGTTGCTGGCGCAGCGCCAGTCGCGGCACCAGCTCAAGCAGCAGCACCTGCGGCAGCGCCTGCTCAAGCATCGGCTCCAGCGGCGGCTGCACCTGCAACAAGTGGTGAATTCCAAGAAAACCATGAGTACTCACATGCTTCTCCAGTCGTGCGTCGTCTGGCTCGTGAATTTGGCGTTAACCTAGCCAAAGTAAAAGGCTCTGGCCGTAAGAACCGTATCCTGAAAGAAGACGTACAGAACTACGTGAAAGAAGCGCTGAAACGTCTGGAATCTGGCGCGCAAGCGGCGGCTTCAGGTAAAGGTGATGGCGCAGCGCTGGGCTTACTGCCTTGGCCAAAAGTGGACTTCAGCAAGTTCGGTGATACCGAAGTGCAACCACTGTCTCGCATCAAGAAAATCTCGGGTGCTAACCTGCACCGTAACTGGGTGATGATCCCGCACGTGACCCAATGGGACAATGCAGACATCACTGAGCTAGAGAAATTCCGTCAAGAGCAAAACGCGATGGAAGCGAAGCGCGACACTGGCATGAAGATCACTCCGCTGGTGTTCATCATGAAAGCCGCTGCGAAAGCGCTGGAAGCTTTCCCTGCGTTCAACTCTTCTCTGTCTGACGACGGCGAAAGCTTGATCCTGAAGAAATACGTGAACATCGGTATCGCAGTGGATACACCAAATGGTCTGGTGGTTCCTGTGTTTAAAGATGTGAACAAGAAAGGCATCTACGAGCTGTCAAAAGAGCTGGCTGAAGTCTCGAAGAAAGCCCGTGTCGGTAAGCTGACTGCAGCTGACATGCAAGGTGGCTGTTTCACTATCTCTAGCTTAGGTGGCATTGGCGGTACAGCGTTTACCCCAATCGTTAACGCACCTGAAGTGGCTATTTTGGGTGTGTCTAAGTCTGAGATGAAGCCAGTGTGGAACGGCAAAGAGTTCGCGCCACGTCTGCAACTGCCACTGTCACTGTCTTACGATCACCGCGTGATCGACGGTGCAGAAGGTGCACGCTTCATTACTTACCTGAACGAGTGTCTAAGCGACATCCGTCGTCTGGTACTGTAAGCGCATTCTCGGGTGGCGAAAGCCACCCGATTTAATGGTTATCTCCCAATTTGACGTTGAAACTGATTTTCCGTTGAATTGTTGTCTAGCTCACAGGCTACATGGATTTACTTTTCACACCATTAACATCTCTGTAAACTGTTGCGGTCTGAAAGTAATCGTTTTACATGCTTGATTTGAAACATTCGTTTTTGATTCGTTTGTAAATAAAACAACTAGATAGAACACCCATCAGCCTGTTAGGGATATTGACTACAAGAGGTCGAAATGAGCAAAGAAATTAAAGCCCAAGTCGTGGTGCTTGGTGCCGGTCCTGCTGGTTACTCCGCCGCATTCCGCTGTGCAGACTTAGGTCTGGATACCGTCATCATCGAACGTTACAACACGCTAGGTGGTGTGTGTTTGAACGTTGGTTGTATTCCTTCTAAAGCACTGCTGCACGTTGCAAAAGTGATTGAAGAAGCCAAAGCGCTGACTGAGCACGGTATCGTGTTTGGCGAGCCAAAAACAGACATCGACAAAGTTCGTCTGTGGAAAGAAAAAGTGATCAATCAGCTGACCGGTGGTCTGGCTGGTATGGCAAAAATGCGTAAAGTGAACGTAGTGAACGGCTACGGTAAATTCACTGGCCCGAACACTATTGAAGTGGAAGGCGAAGAGGGTAAAACTGTCGTAACTTTCGATAACGCGATCGTTGCTGCAGGTTCTCGTCCAATTAAACTGCCATTCATTCCGCATGAAGACCCACGTATTTGGGATTCAACCGATGCGCTGGAACTGAAAGAAGTGCCTGGAAAACTGCTGATCATGGGCGGCGGTATTATCGGTCTGGAAATGGCGACTGTTTACCACTCACTGGGCTCTAAAATTGATGTGGTTGAGATGTTTGACCAGCTTATCCCTGCTGCGGATAAAGACATGGTTAAAGTCTATACCAAACGCATCAAAGATAAGTTCAACCTGATGCTGGAAACCAAAGTGACTGCCGTTGAAGCGAAAGAAGATGGTATCTACGTTTCAATGGAAGGTAAGAGCGCACCAGCACAAGCTGAGCGTTACGATGCGGTTCTGGTTGCAATTGGCCGTGTACCAAACGGTAAACTGCTGGATGCTGAGAAAGCGGGTCTGGAAGTGGACGAGCGTGGCTTTATCCGCGTGGATAAGCAAATGCGCACTAACGTTCCGCACATCTTCGCGATCGGTGACATCGTGGGTCAACCAATGCTGGCACATAAAGGCGTGCATGAAGGCCACGTAGCGGCAGAAGTGATCTCTGGTAAGAAGCACTACTTCGATCCAAAAGTGATCCCATCTATCGCTTACACTGAGCCAGAAGTGGCTTGGGTTGGTAAGACAGAAAAAGAAGCGAAAGCAGAAGGCATCAACTATGAAGTGGCGACTTTCCCATGGGCAGCTTCTGGCCGTGCGATTGCTTCTGACTGTGCAGACGGTATGACTAAGCTTATCTTCGATAAAGAGACTCACCGCGTGATCGGTGGTGCTATCGTAGGTACTAACGGTGGTGAATTGCTGGGTGAAATCGGTCTGGCGATCGAGATGGGCTGTGATGCAGAAGACATCGCACTGACCATTCACGCTCACCCAACGCTGCATGAGTCTGTGGGTCTGGCGGCTGAAGTCTTCGAAGGCACCATCACTGACCTGCCAAACGCCAAAGCGAAAAAGAAAAAGTAATTTCTGATTCACTGCTTTGGTTAAACAGTGTTTGATTGAAGAAACCGCTGCTTGCAGCGGTTTTTTTCGCCTTTGATTCCCAATTGAATGCAAAGTAAGCAGTTAAACCGAGATTTAACGCGCTGGCGGATTGTTTCTGGACTCTGTTCACACTTCTCGCTACAATCCGCCGCGGAGTTGACTGGGTAGTCGCTGCCTTATTGACGTCCCTTGGCCTATCGCCAGGGAGACTGATAAGGGGGAGGAAAGTCCGGGCTCCATAGAGCAGGGTGCCAGGTAACGCCTGGGGGGCGCAAGCCTACGACAAGTGCAACAGAGAGCAAACCGCCGATGGCCTCTCCTTCGGGATGGGATCAGGTAAGGGTGAAAGGGTGCGGTAAGAGCGCACCGTGCGACTGGCAACAGTTCGTAGCAGGGTAAACTCCACCCGGAGCAAGACCAAATAGGCCTCCACATAGCGTTGCTCGCGTTAGGAGGCGGGTAGGTTGCTTGAGCCAGTGAGTGATTGCTGGCCTAGAGGAATGGCTACTACCGCGCAAGCGGAACAGAACCCGGCTTATACGTCGACTCCACCTATTGCAGACCCATCATAGCCTTGTGTTATGGTGGGTTTTTTGCTTTTTGCTGACTCAGGTCGTAGCAAAACCATTAAACTTAGCGCAAAGTCACGTCCTGTATACGCTTATGGCTAGCGGTAGTGTCTGAAATCGGTACACTAACCCATATGACGGGCATGCCCAGCACAACGAGAAAATCATGACTGCTTCTTTCCAACACATCTCTGTATTATTGAACGAATCGATTGAAGGATTGGCGATCAAGCCGGATGGTATCTACATCGATGGCACCTTTGGCCGCGGTGGTCACAGTCGCACCATTCTCGCTCAGTTAGGCCCAGAAGGTCGTCTGTACAGCATTGACCGTGATCCGCAAGCGATTGCTGAAGCGCAGAAGATTGATGATCAGCGTTTTACCATCGTCCATGGCCCTTTCTCGGGTATTGCCGAATACGCACAGCGTTATGATCTGGTGGGTAAAGTCGATGGTGTGTTATTCGATCTCGGCGTTTCTTCACCGCAGTTGGATGATGCTGAGCGCGGTTTTAGTTTTATGAAAGATGGTCCACTCGACATGCGTATGGATCCAACCAGTGGTATGCCAGTTTCCGCGTGGTTGGCACAAGCCGACTTGGATGACATCACTTGGGTGATTCGCGAGTTTGGTGAAGATAAACATGCGCGCAGAATAGCTAAAGCCATTGTCGAATATCGGGAAAATGAGCTCAACGAGCCCTTGACGCGTACCAGCCAGTTAGCAAAACTCATCTCCGACGCGGCGCCTAAAAGTTTCAAAGAGAAAAAGCACCCCGCAACCCGCGCTTTTCAAGCTTTTCGGATCTACATCAACAGTGAATTAGAAGAGATTGATACCGCATTGCGCGGCGCTTCTGACATTCTGGCTCCACAAGGCCGCCTGTCCGTGATCAGTTTCCATTCACTGGAAGATCGCATGGTGAAACGCTTTATGCGTAAAGAGAGCCAAGGCCCAGAAGTGCCACACGGCCTTCCTTTGACCCAAGAGCAAATTCGTGCGCTCGGTAGTGCCAAGATGAAAACCGTGGGTAAGGCACTCAAGCCATCGGATCAAGAAGTCGAACTTAACCCGCGTTCACGCAGCTCTGTTCTGCGCGTGGCAGAAAAACTGTAGAGGGTTACTATGCCTCGTCAGTCGCCGCCGAACCTCGCGAAGTTAATTGCCCTCGATCTACTGACGGTAGGTCGGGTGCCCTTGCTGCTTTTAGTGCTGATTTTTAGCTGCGCTATGGGCGTGGTGTTTATGACTCACCATACCAGACAGGCGATCAGTGCTAAAGATCAAGCCTTTATGGAGCGTGAGCGGCTCGATAACGAATGGCGCAACCTGATTTTGGAAGAAACTGCTTTGGCTGAGCACAGCCGAGTACAACAATTAGCAAGAAAAGATCTGGAGATGAAACGTCCAGATTCAGACAAAGAAGTCGTGATCAACCTTAAATGAAGAAGAAAGCCCCAGCCAAAGCCTCCCGAGTTTCTCCCCGTGTTACCACGGCTGAGCCTGCACCTATCTTTATCCGCTGGCGTTTCTATCTGCTGCTGTTTTTTGTGCTAACGGCGTTCTGCGCTTTGGTTGCACGAGTGGCTTATATCCAAATTATTGAACCTGACAATCTGATTAAAGAAGGGGATTTGCGCTCGATTCGTGCCAAAACCTTGCAATCAGCGCGCGGCATTATTTCTGATCGTAATGGCGAAGCGTTAGCGGTGAGTGTGCCAGTCGAAGCGGTCTGGGCCGATCCTGTCGCTATTTATAAAGAAGGCGGCCTGGTTGAGAAAGACCGTTGGTATGCGCTCGCCGATGTGCTCGGACTGGATCGTCAGGAGATGATGAAGAAAATCGAGGATAACCGTTCGCGCCGCTTTATCTATCTGCAACGTCAGGTGAGCCCTGCGATGGCCAAATACATCCGTGAACTCAAATTAGCGGGGATTGGCCTAAAAGAAGAGTCACGCCGCTATTATCCAGCAGGTGAGGTGAGTGCCCACTTAGTCGGGGTGACCGGAATTGATGGCCACGGTCTTGAAGGGGTAGAGCGTAGCTTTGATAGCACCCTAACGGGTGAGTCAGGTAAAAGCGTGACGCGTAAAGATAAGTTTGGGCGAGTGGTGGAAAACATTGCCCTAGAAGAGCGTGAAGAAGGTAAGCCTATCCAGCTCACCATCGACCAGCGCTTACAAGCGATCGCTTTTCGTGCCGTGAAACAGGCGATGGCGGATTATCGTGCTACTTCTGCATCGGCAGTGATGTTGGATGTGAAAACCGGCGCGGTACTGGCGATGGTGAATGCGCCTTCTTACAACCCGAATAATCGCAACGACTGGCAAAGTTTTAAAATGCGTAACCGAGTGATCACCGATGCGTTTGAGCCCGGTTCAACGGTTAAGCCTTTTGTGGTCTTGGCGGCGCTCGCCAATGGTATCGCCGACAAAAACACCATCATAGATACCGGAGATGGCACCATGCAGATTGGCGGTAGCCGCGTGCGTGATACCTCCAAAGTTGGCAAAGCCGATCTCACGCTGATTTTGAAAAAGTCGAGCAACATTGGTGTGGCTAAATTAGCCTTAGAAATGCCGTTAGAGGCGTTATTGGGCATGTATAGCTCGGTGGGCTTGGGCGAAATGTCTGGCTTGGATTTGGTGGGCGAAACGATCGGTATTTTCCCGAATCGCCGCCGTTGGTCACAGTTTGAAATCGCCACCTTATCGTTTGGCTATGGTTTGGCGATTACGCCTATTCAGTTAGCTCACGCCTACGCGACCTTAGGCAACCATGGTAAATACCAACCTATTCATATTATTAAAGGTGATCAACATGGCGAGACGCGCCAAGTGGTTGATCCTAAATATGTCAATCAGGTGCTCGAAATGCTGGAAACGGTAACTCAGCCCGGCGGAACGGCAACGCGTGCAGCGGTACCGGGGTATCGTATTGCGGCCAAATCCGGTACGTCACGTAAAGCGATTGCGGGCGGTTATAGTGATGAATATTTTGCCTATACCGCAGGGGTGGCTCCGGTGAGCGACCCAAGAATTTCACTGGTGGTCATGGTCAATGAGCCGCAAGGCGACTCTTACTATGGCGGCGCAGTGGCCGGTCCGGTTTTCTCGGAAATCATGAAGGGCGCATTACAAATCCTCAACATTGCTCCTGATGAAAACCGCTTCCAAAACAAATAATAGTGTGAGACGGAACATGAACACGCATTCAGCGATCTCCGAACTGATCGCGCCATGGCTAGAGCTGACCGACCCTAAGTTGGCTGCGCTGGTCATTACTCATCTTGAACTGGATAGCCGCCAGATCGAGCGCGGGGATACCTTTGTGGCTATTCAAGGCCATGCAGTGGATGGTCGCCAATTTATCGATAAAGCCATTGCGCAAGGTGCCAATCTTGTGTTGGCAGAAGCCGATGCTCAGCATCTCAATGGGTGGGTTGAGTATCGTGCAGGTGTCCCCGTCATCTATTTGGCTGAACTTGGTCAACATCTGTCAGAGTTGGCTGGGCGTCTGTATGGCGGCCACCACAATCAACTGATTGGCGTGACGGGCACGAACGGTAAAACCACCATCACCCAACTGATTGCTCAATGGCTCGAATTGCTCGGTCATAAAGCTGCCGTGATGGGCACCACGGGGAACGGTTTTTTAAATGCGCTTGAACCTGCGGCCAACACCACAGGTAATGCACTACAAATTCAGGCTACTTTACGTGATTTAGCCGAACGAGGCGCGCAATATACAGCGCTGGAAACCTCGTCTCATGGTTTAGTGCAAGGGCGCGTGAAAAAGCTCCATTTTGTGGCCGGTGTCTTTTCCAATTTGAGCCGTGATCATTTGGATTATCACGGCACCATGGAGGCTTACGCCGCCGCGAAATTCTCTCTATTTAGTGAGCATGCCTGCCAAAACGCGATTATTAATGTCGATGATGCGGTCGGCGCGCAATGGGTCAAACAATTGCCGCAGGCGATCGGGGTTTCCTTAGTGACGAAACCAAACACAGCGCAAGCCATCTGGGCGCGCGAAGTGGCATACGCTGAAAGCGGTATTACGCTGAACTTTGAGAGTTCGTGGGGGGAAGGCGAATTGCACGCACCACTGATTGGTGAGTTCAATGCCTGTAACTTGTTATTGGCGTTGGCAACCTTGCTCAGCTTGGGTTTTGAGAAAAGTGCACTGCTCGCCACTGCGCCAAAGCTGCGTCCTGTCTTAGGACGGATGGAGCTATTCCAACGTGAGCAAAAAGCCAAAATGGTGGTCGATTATGCGCACACGCCGGACGCTTTAGAAAAAGCACTGCGCGCGTTACGTGTGCATTGTGCGGGTCAGTTATGGGCGATTGTGGGGTGTGGCGGCGATCGTGATCGCGGTAAACGTCCGATGATGGCTGCGATTGCTGAGCAGTTTGCCGATCGCGTGATCTTGACCGATGACAACCCACGTAGTGAATCGCCGCAAGCGATTGTAGCGGATATGGTAGCAGGACTGACTCACCCCGAGCGCGCTCATATCGAACACCACCGTTTCCAAGCCGCGAGTTATGCGCTTCAGCATGCAGGCGCACAAGACATCATCCTGCTCGCGGGTAAAGGACATGAAGATTATCAGGTGCTGGCCAACGAAACGATTCACTACTCGGATCGTGAAACCGCCCAACAGTTACTGGAGTTACAACCATGATTCGCGTAATGCTTTCCCAGCTCTGCTCAGTATTGAATGCTCGTTTAATTGGTGAGGATCGCGCGGTCAGTGCCGTATCGACGGACAGTCGTACTATTCCCGCCGAAGCGCTGTTTGTTGCCTTGGTCGGTGAACGTTTTGATGCGCACGATTTTGCCTCTCAAGCGGTAACCGGTGGCGCAGTGGCGCTGTTGGTTGAGCGTGAGCTCGATGCTCACTGTTCACAACTGGTTGTTGCCGATACTAAACAGGCCTTAGGTCAGCTTGGCTCTTGGGTGCATGCGCAGTGTCAAACGCCTACGGTCGCGATCACCGGAAGCTGTGGCAAAACCACGGTCAAAGAGATGGTGGCCAGCATTTTAAGCCAGAAAGGCCAAGTGCTTTACACGCAAGGAAACTTCAATAACGACATCGGCGTTCCGCTGACTCTGCTGCGCTCAACGGCCGAAGATGATTATGCCGTGATTGAGTTGGGGGCGAATCATGTGGGTGAAATTGCCTACACCACCGCTTTGGTTAAGCCGGATGTCGCCCTAGTCAACAATGTAGCGGCAGCGCACTTAGAAGGTTTTGGCTCGATGGATGGCGTTAAACGCGCTAAAGGTGAAATCTATCAAGGGTTACAGGCGGGTGCCGTGGCGATTGTTAATTTAGACAGCAACGGTGGTGACTACTGGAAAGCAGTACTGGCGGACAAAACCGTGAAAACATTTTCCGCTACCGATCACAATGCTGACTTTTATCCACGTGATGTGCGGTTAAATGCGCTCGGTATAGCTAGCTTTACTTTGGTTACCCCGGTTGGTGAAGTGGGTGTTGAGTTGGGCATCATGGGCCAACACAACGTGGCCAATGCACTGGCTGCGGCGGCGTTATCACTGGAAATGGGCGCGAGCTTGGCGGAAATTGGTCAAGGTTTAGCGCATTTATCCAAAGTGAAAGGTCGAGTGGATATGGCACAGTTGCGTGACGATATCACGCTTATTGATGACAGCTATAACGCTAGCGTGCCAGCCATGAAAGCGGCGGTGGAGCTGTTAGGCAGCTTTTCCGCTGTACGCTGGTTAATTTTGGGCAATATGGCGGAGTTGGGTGATGAAAGTCTTGCACTTCATCAGCAAGTCGGTGAACATGCTGCACCATTCGGTTTTGAGTTTGTCCTGACGTATGGCAAGGACGCAAAAGTGATCAGCGACCTTTGCCAAGGGCATCACTTTGCTACCCATCAGGACATGATGACATTTATTGAGCAGCACATAGAACAACAACAGGGTCGTACTCAAGTATTGTTGGTGAAAGGTGCCAACAGTGCAGGGATGAGTAAAATTGCCGCTGCTCTCAAGGAGAAATTTGCATGATTATTTGGCTTGCTGAACTGCTCCAGCCATATTTTTCGTTTTTCCGTCTGTTCGAATATCTCTCATTTCGCGCCATTGTCAGCATTCTGACTGCGCTTGGGATCTCGTTGTGGATGGGGCCGCGCATGATTAAGCGCCTACAAATGCTGCAGATTGGGCAAGTAGTGCGTAATGAAGGACCTGAATCTCACTTCAGTAAACGCGGTACTCCGACCATGGGTGGTGTGATGATCCTTGCCGCGATCACCATCACTGTACTGCTGTGGGCCGATCTGACTAACCCTTATGTTTGGGCTGTGCTTGCGGTACTGCTCGGTTACGGTGCGGTCGGTTTTGTCGATGATTACCGTAAAGTGGTGCGCAAAAATACCGATGGCTTGATCGCGCGCTGGAAATATTTCTGGCAATCTGCGATTGCTTTAGTGGTTGCGTTTGCTCTGTATGCGCACGGCCAAGATACGGCGGCAACGCAGTTGGTGGTCCCTTTCTTTAAAGATGTGATGCCACAGCTGGGCTTGATGTACATTGTGCTGACCTATTTCGTGATTGTTGGTACCAGTAATGCGGTGAACTTGACCGATGGTCTGGATGGCTTGGCGATCATGCCAACCGTATTGGTTGCAGCCGGATTTGCGGCGATTGCATGGGCGACCGGTAACGTTAACTTCGCGAACTATCTGCATATCCCTTATATTCCTCACTCTTCTGAGTTGGTGGTGGTGTGTACCGCGATGGTCGGTGCCGGTTTAGGCTTTTTATGGTTTAACACCTATCCAGCCCAAGTATTTATGGGCGATGTCGGCGCGTTGGCGTTAGGTGGCGCGTTAGGTACGATTGCGGTACTGGTTCGCCAAGAATTTGTGTTGGTGATCATGGGCGGTGTATTCGTGATGGAAACCCTGTCCGTGATCTTGCAAGTGGGCTCTTACAAACTGCGTGGACAACGTATCTTCCGTATGGCACCGATTCACCATCACTACGAATTAAAAGGCTGGCCAGAACCACGTGTGATCGTGCGTTTTTGGATCATCTCTATCGTTTTAGTATTGATTGGCTTAGCGACACTCAAAGTTCGTTAAGTGGATTAAGGATGTCAATTTCAATGGACCGTTGGCAAGGCATACAGCATGTGGTCGTCGTAGGGCTCGGGATTACCGGGCTCTCTGTCGTTAATTATCTGCGAAAATATCATCCGTCGGTAACCGTGCAGGTTATCGATACGCGCGAAACACCACCGGGGCAAGAGCAGCTTTCGTCGGACGTTGCACTGCACCGTGGCGGGTGGAATCTTGAGTGGTTACTCAATGCCGATTTGGTAGTCACCAACCCAGGCATTGCGTTGGCGAGGCCGGAAATCCAACAAGTGCTGGCCGCTGGAATTTCTGTTGTCGGTGATATTGAGCTCTTTGCATGGCATGTGGATACACCCGTTATTGCGATCACTGGCTCGAACGGCAAAAGCACCGTCACTGATTTAAGTGGTATGTTAGCCAATGCTGCTGGTGTGAAGGCCGCGGTAGGCGGCAATATTGGGGTTCCGGCACTGGATCTGATTTCTCCAGACGTTGAACTGTATGTGCTTGAGCTATCAAGCTTCCAATTAGAAACTACCTCTAGCCTAAAACTGAAAGCGGCCGCGTTTCTCAATCTTTCTGAAGATCATATGGATCGTTATCAGGGGATGGAGGATTACCGCCAAGCCAAACTGCGCATTTTCGATCATGCCGAAACAGCAGTGGTGAATGCCGATGATACTCAAACCTTTCCTGACCACGCGGCGCATCTGCAAGTGGTGACGTTTGGTGTCGAGCAAGCGGCACAATTTAGCCTTGCTCAACATCAAGGCTGCGAATACCTTTTTGCGCGCGATGAGGCCGTCATGGCGTGTGCTGAGCTGAGTTTAGTTGGCCGTCATAACGTGGCAAACGTACTTACCGTGTTAGCTTTGCTGGATTCAGCCGGAGTAAACTTCCGTTTGGCTTTGGATGCACTCAAGTCTTACACGGGTTTGACACACCGCTGCCAAGTGGTTGCCGATAATCACGGCATCAAGTGGGTCAATGATTCTAAGGCGACCAATGTTGCGAGTACGCTGGCAGCATTGTCGGGATTAAAAATCGAAGGCCAGCTCTATTTGTTGGTTGGTGGCGTAGGTAAAGGGGCGGATTTCACGCCGCTCGCCCCCGTATTGGCGACATTGCCTGTGCAATTGTGCTGCTTTGGTGTGGATGGCCATCAATTTATGCCACTGCACCCTTCGGCTCGGTTTTATGACTCGATGGAGAGCATAATTCGCTCAATTCGCCCGCAATTAAAAAGTGGGGATATGGTGCTGCTCTCTCCCGCTTGTGCGAGCTTTGATCAGTTCAAAAACTTTATGGCGCGTGGGGATATTTTTGCCCAACTCGCTCGGCAATATGCATAAGCGTTAGGTAAGTCACTTGTTTTTATCCGGATCTTTCACAAAACTGAGCCACTGGTTGAGAACCTCCTCACCAGAGGCGCTGTTTGACCGTCAATTGGTCTGGATTGCTTTTGGCTTGATGCTGATTGGTTTGGTGATGGTGACATCAGCCTCATTTCCCATCAGTTCTCGCCTAACCGATCAACCGTTTCACTTTATGTTTCGTCACGCCATCTTTCTGCTGTTGGCTTTTCTCACCTCAAGCATGGTGTTACAAGTCCCTCTAGATCGCTGGATGAAATACAGCTCGTTACTACTCGGCATCTCCTTTTTCTTATTGATTGTCGTGTTGGTCGTGGGCAAATCGGTCAACGGTGCATCACGTTGGATCCCGCTCGGTCTTTTTAACCTTCAGCCAGCGGAAGTGGCTAAGCTGTCACTGTTTATCTTTATGTCCGGTTATCTGGTACGCAAGCATGATGAAGTACGACAGACTTTCTTTGGCGGCTTTTTAAAACCTATCATGGTGTTTGGTACGCTCGCGGTGTTGCTGCTCGGTCAGCCGGACTTAGGTACCGTGATCGTAATGCTGGTGACACTGTTTGGCATGCTGTTTATTGCCGGCGCGAAACTCTCTCAGTTTTTGGCCTTGATGGTGGCAGGAGTGTTAGCGGTGGTCGCGCTGATTGTCGCTGAACCTTATCGTGTACGCCGTGTGACCTCGTTCTTAGATCCGTGGGAAGATCCCTTTGGTAGCGGTTACCAGCTGACTCAATCCTTGATGGCGTTTGGCCGCGGTGAGTGGTTTGGGCAAGGATTAGGCAATTCGATTCAAAAACTCGAATATTTGCCTGAAGCGCATACTGACTTTGTATTCGCCGTCTTGGCCGAAGAGCTTGGCTTTATCGGCGTGGTATTAGTGCTCGTGCTGATTTTCAGTTTGGTACTAAAAGCGATTTTTATCGGCAAAAAAGCCTTTCAACATGATCAGCAGTTTGGCGGCTACCTCGCGTTTGGCATCGGTATTTGGTTTGCGTTTCAGACCTTAGTGAACGTCGGTGCGGCAGCGGGTATGGTGCCCACCAAAGGCTTGACCTTACCGCTGATCAGTTACGGCGGTTCCAGTTTAATTATTATGTCAGTGGCGGTGTCGATTTTACTGCGCATCGATCATGAATGCCGTTTAGCGGATCGCCACGCACCAGAAGAAATCACAGTTGATGAACAAGAATAAAAAATTAATGGTGATGGCCGGAGGAACCGGTGGTCACGTATTTCCCGGTTTAGCTGTCGCCAAACAACTACAGCAACAGGGTTGGCAAATTCGTTGGTTGGGAACGGCTGACCGAATGGAAGCGGAATTGGTTCCTAAGCACGGTATTGAGATTGACTTTATTCAAGTCAAAGGGCTGCGCGGCCAAGGGCTGATGCGCTTACTCAAAGCACCTTTCCAAATTGTGAACGCGATTTTGCAAGCGCGCCGCCATTTGCTGGCTTATCAGCCAGATGCAGTACTCGGCATGGGCGGTTACGTGAGCGGACCCGGCGGGATTGCCGCTTGGTTACTGGGGATTCCAGTGGTGCTGCATGAGCAAAACGCCGTGGCGGGATTGACCAATCAATGGCTGGCTAAAATTGCGCGCCGCGTATTTCAAGCCTTCCCCGGAGCATTCGCTGACGCGCCTGTAGTGGGTAACCCAGTACGTCAAGATGTGGTGCAACTTGCCGCGCCAGAGCAGCGTTTTGCCACGCGTAACGGTGCTATTCGAATTTTAGTCATGGGTGGCAGCCAAGGTGCCCGCATCCTAAACCAAACCTTGCCAGCGGTGATGGCGGCATTAGGTGAGGGTTATGAAATCCGTCATCAAGCCGGTAAAAACAGCCAACAAGACGTGGCTGAGGCTTATGCTGCTGCCGGAGTGGAAAGCGCGCAAGTCACCGAATTTATTGATGATGTGGCAGATGCATACGCTTGGGCGGATCTGCTCATCTGTCGCTCAGGCGCATTGACCGTCTCAGAGGTCTCAGCGGCGGGCGTTGGGGCGATTTTTATCCCTTTCATGCATAAAGATCGCCAGCAAGCACTCAACGCTGATCATTTAGTGGCTTGTGGAGCAGCCAAAATGATTGAGCAGCCCGAATTGAGTGTGGAAAAGCTGACCCAGGTGGTGCGCGAACTCGATAGAGCACAATTATTGTCCATGGCACAGAAGGCGCGCCAAGCCGCCAAATTAGATGCTGACAAGGTGGTGGCGCAAGCGATCATCGCCATTACCGAATAACGAGAACAGAATTATGACGATTAAACATACCCAAGACCTCGCCCAAATTCGCGCTATGGTGCCAGAGATGCGCCGTGTGAAAGCGATCCACTTTATTGGCATTGGCGGGGCGGGGATGAGCGGGATTGCGGAAGTGCTGCTCAATGAAGGCTATCAAATTTCAGGCTCCGATCTGGCCGCGAATGCGGTCACTGACCGTTTAGCTGACAAAGGCGCGACCATTTTTATTGGCCATGAGGCGCACAATGTTGCTCACGCAAGCGTGGTCGTGGTCTCGACGGCTATTAATGAACAAAATCCTGAAATCCAAGCGGCGCGTGAAAAACGCATCCCGATTGTTCGTCGTGCTGAGATGTTGGCAGAGCTGATGCGTTTTCGCCACGGTATTGCGGTCGCGGGAACTCACGGTAAAACCACCACGACGGCACTCGTCACTCAGATTTATTCTGAAGCAGGATTGGATCCGACCTTTGTGAATGGTGGTTTGGTGAAAAGCGCTGGCACCAACGCCCGTTTGGGCTCTAGCCGCATTTTGATCGCTGAAGCGGATGAAAGTGATGCTTCATTCTTGCATCTGCAACCGATGGTCACCATTGTCACCAATATCGAAGCGGATCATATGGATACTTACGGCGGCGATTTTGAAAACCTTAAACAGACCTTTATCGACTTTTTGCACAATCTGCCTTTTTATGGGCAAGCGATTTTGTGCATTGATGATCCGGTGATTCGTGAGCTTATTCCGCGTGTTAGCCGCCAAGTGATCACTTATGGATTCTCAGAAGATGCCGACGTGCGCATTGAAAATTACCGCCAGAATGGTCAGCAGGGCCAATTTACCGTGGTACGTAAAGGCAAAGCGAATTTGGATATCACGCTCAATATCCCCGGCCGTCACAATGCGCTGAATGCCGCTGCGGCTATTGCTGTGGCTACCGAGGACGATATTCGCGATGAAGCGATTTTACGCGCAATGGCCAATACGCAAGGCACAGGTCGCCGTTTTGACCATCTTGGAGAGTTTGAAACCGGGAATGGCGTCGCTATGCTGGTGGATGATTACGGTCACCACCCCACTGAAGTTGACGTGACGATTAAAGCGGCGCGTAATGGCTGGGCAGAAAAACGCTTAGTGATGATTTTCCAGCCGCATCGTTACACGCGAACTCGCGATTTGTATGATGATTTTGCCAACGTACTTGAGCAAGTTGATGTACTGCTCATGCTCGATGTCTATGCTGCTGGTGAAAAGCCTATCGCAGGTGCTGATGGGCGATCTTTGTGTCGAACTATCCGCAGCCGAGGCAAAATCGATCCGATTTTTGTGCCGGATAGCCAAACCTTACCTTCGGTGCTTGCCAATATCTTGCAGGATGGTGACTTGGTACTGACGCAAGGCGCGGGCGATGTCGGGAAAGTAGCAAGGCATTTAGCCGCGCTTGAACTCAATATCGGGCGTATGCAACAGATTTAAAACAGCCTAAAGGTTGTCTCATTGGTGAATTCCTTGGTATCAAGCCCAGATTTCTGATGTTGGGTATTTGATACTTTGGATCACCTCAGTATAATCCGGAGGTTAAAGTCATTGCTTTAACCCTCTATGACGCTACGAAATAGGGAATCAAATTGCCAGTCGATAACAGGATCACCGGGCTTTGATCAACAAGGTACTTTTAGAAGGCCAGAGAATCACCCGCTCACCACAAGTTAAACAACATGCCTGTGGTGCGAGTTTTTTTCTGGTGGTGCTATTGCTGATAGGTGGTTTGCTGTATTCGACGATCAGTTGGATGTGGGACGAACAACGTCTGCCTCTCTCTAAACTCGTTTTACAGGGTGACTTACATTATGTTTCTGCTCTCGATGTTCAGCGGGTATTAGCACGCTTAGATCATATCGGGACATTTATGTCACAAGATATTAATGTTCTGCAAGAGAGTGTGCAGTCGATCCCGTGGGTTTCCCATGCATCGATAAGAAAACAGTGGCCAGATACGATTAAAGTCTATTTAACCGAATATCAGGTTGAAGCTCTGTGGAATGCGAATGCGTTATTAGATAAAAATGGCACGGTATTTTATGGCGATATTGCACGAGTAAATGGTGAATACGTCAAATTATATGGGCCAGATGGCACTGCGCCACAAGTATTAAAAGCATGGCGAGATTACAACCCGAAATTTGCTCAGCTAGGTTTAAATATCTCTTCATTAGTATTAAATGATCGACGAGCTTGGCAAATTATTCTCGACAATGGTATTCGTCTGGAATTGGGGAAAGAGTCATTAGAAGAACGAATATCGCGCTTCTTTTTGCTCTATAAACAATTAGGTAATAAAGCTGAACAAGTCAGCTATATCGACCTCAGGTATGATACTGGAGCCGCGGTGGGTTGGTTCCCTGAACAAGAGTTAACACAAGAGAAAAACGATGACTAAGACTGTCGATGACAACATTATTGTTGGTCTGGACATAGGCACTGCCACCGTCTCCGCTCTCGTGGGTGAAATACTCCCTGATGGTCAAATCAATATTATTGGCGCTGGCAGTAGCCCATCTCGCGGGATGGATAAAGGCGGCGTGAACGACCTTGAATCGGTAGTAAAATCGGTCCAACGGGCGATTGATCAAGCGGAGATGATGGCTGAATGTAAAATCAGCCATGTGTTCCTTTCGATTTCTGGACGGCACATTGCCAGCCGTATAGAGAAAGGAATGGGGACGATTTCGGATGAAGAAGTCTCCCAAGAAGATATGGATCGCGCGATCCATACAGCAAAATCGATCAAAATTGGTGAAGAACAGCGTATCCTGCATGTTATTCCACAGGAGTTCACCATAGATTATCAGGAAGGCATCAAGAATCCGCTGGGTTTATCCGGGGTTCGCATGGAAGTGAGTGTGCACCTGATCACTTGCCATAATGATATGGCAAGAAACATTATTAAAGCGGTTGAACGCTGCGGTTTAAAAGTTGAACAATTGGTGTATTCCGGTTTGGCGGCGAGCAACGCAGTGATTACGGAAGACGAGCGCGAGCTTGGTGTCTGTGTGGTTGATATTGGTGCTGGCACCATGGATATCGCCATTTGGACCGGAGGTGCCCTGCGTCATACCGAAGTATTTTCTTACGCAGGCAACGCGGTAACCAGTGACATCGCGTTTGCTTTTGGTACTCCAGTCAGTGATGCGGAAGAAATTAAAGTAAAATATGGTTGCGCACTGAGTGAATTGGTCAGCAAAGACGACACGGTCAATGTACCGAGTGTCGGCGGCCGTCCATCAAGAAGTTTGCAACGACAAACCTTGTCGGAAGTGATTGAGCCTCGCTACACTGAATTAATGGGGCTGGTTAATCAAACCGTGGATTCGGTGCAAGAATCCCTACGCAAAGAAGGCATCAAACACCATTTGGCTGCTGGCGTTGTGTTGACAGGGGGCGCAGCACAAATAGAAGGTTTAGTGGCATGCGCAGAACGCGTATTCCGCAATCAAGTTAGGGTGGGTAAACCGCTGGAAGTGAGTGGCCTTACCGACTATGTAAAAGAGCCGTATCATTCTACGGCAGTGGGATTGCTTCATTACGCAAGAGATAGTCAAATCAGCGACGATACTGAATATCAGGAACCTAAACGACCCTCTATGACAGGTTGGATAGGCCGCTTGCGCAACTGGATACAAAAAGAGTTTTAACCTGAGAGACAGGAAAAACGGAGATAACACATGTTTGAACCGATGATGGAAATGTCTGACGATGCGGTAATCAAAGTCGTTGGAGTGGGTGGCGGCGGCGGTAACGCGGTTGAACACATGGTGCGTGAATCCATCGAGGGTGTGGAATTCATGAGTATCAATACTGATGCTCAGGCACTGCGCAAAACGAGCGTTGGTACTGTTATTCAGATTGGTGGCAATATCACCAAAGGTCTAGGTGCAGGTGCGAATCCACAAGTGGGTCGTGATGCAGCACTAGAAGATAAAGAACGCATTAAAGAATTCCTAACTGGTGCCGATATGGTATTTATCGCAGCAGGTATGGGTGGCGGTACAGGAACCGGAGCTGCACCAGTGATTGCCGAAGTGGCAAAAGAGCTGGGCATTTTAACGGTTGCTGTAGTAACCAAACCTTTCAGCTTTGAAGGCAAAAAGCGTTTGGCTTTTGCTGAGCAGGGAATTGAAGAGCTATCTAAGCACGTTGATTCACTGATCACGATTCCAAACGAAAAGCTGCTCAAAGTGTTGGGTCGTGGTATCACGTTACTGGAAGCCTTTGCGAGCGCGAACAACGTACTTAAAAATGCAGTGCAAGGCATCGCTGAACTGATTACTCGCCCAGGCATGATTAACGTCGACTTTGCGGACGTACGCACTGTGATGTCGGAAATGGGTCACGCCATGATGGGTAGTGGTGTTGCAAGAGGTGAAGACCGCGCGGAAGAAGCTGCTGAAATGGCAATTTCTAGCCCGCTGCTGGAAGACATCGATCTTGCTGGTGCACGTGGTGTTCTGGTGAATATTACTGCCGGCCTAGATATGCGACTGGATGAATTCGAAACTGTCGGTAATACTGTTAAGGCGTTTGCTTCTGACAATGCAACTGTGGTTATCGGTACTTCGTTAGACCCTGATATGGCAGACGAAATCCGCGTAACAGTCGTGGCAACCGGTATCGGTAACGAGAAAAAGCCAGATATCACTCTCGTTGCAGGTGGCAAATCTAAAGTTGCACCTGTATCGGCTCCGGTGACTTCTCGCGTGGAAGAGAAAGCGGCACAGCCTTTGCATGAAAGAGTTGAAGTGAAAACTCAACCAGCAGCAGCGCCATCGCACTCTTCGGCAAGTCAGAGTGTCGCGCCAAAGCCAGAAAAAGAGAGCGGATATCTTGATATTCCGGCTTTCCTGAGACGTCAAGCTGACTAAAATATCAGCGTAATTTGACAGTGTTCAGAATTCTGGTAGGATGTCGGTCGGTGTTGTGCCGGCCGTTCATTGTGGCTAAATAAATCGAGGCAACTAGATGATCAGACAACGTACTCTGAAAGAAATAGTGAAAACAACTGGGGTGGGCTTACACTCTGGTCGTAAAGTTACGCTGACTCTTCGCCCGGCCGCAGCCAATACGGGGATTATTTATCGTCGTACTGACGTCAACCCACCGGTTGATTTCCCTGCCGATCCGGCTTCTGTGCGTGACACCATGCTTTGTACCGCTTTGGTAAATGATCAAGGTGTACGAATCTCTACCGTAGAGCATCTTAATGCTGCTTTAGCAGGGATGGGGATTGACAACGCGATTATCGAAGTGGATGCACCCGAAATTCCAATTATGGATGGCAGTGCGAGTCCTTTTGTTTACTTGCTGCAACAAGCGGGTATTCAAACACTCAATGCACCAAAACGCTTCATCCGTATCAAGAAACCTGTACGCATTGAAGATGGCGATAAGTGGGCTGAATTTGTTCCATTTAACGGCTTCCGTATGGATTTCGAAATTGAGTTCAACCACCCAGCGATTGATGGCGATGACCAACGCCTCGTGTTTGATTTCTCTTCACAAGGGTTTGTGAAAGAAATTTCTCGTGCGCGTACCTTTGGTTTTATGCGTGATATCGAATATCTGCAATCACAAAACCTCTGCTTAGGTGGTAGTTTTGATTGCGCGATCGTGCTGGATGATTACCGTATCCTGAATGAAGAAGGACTGCGTTTCGATAACGAGTTTGTGACTCATAAAGTGCTGGATGCGATTGGTGATCTCTACATGGCTGGTCATGCGATTGTTGGTGAGTTCCGTGCCTACAAATCAGGCCACGGCTTGAACAACCAACTGCTGCGTGCGGTATTGGCCGATCAAGAAGCATGGGAATGGGCAACCTTCGAAGAAGAAGTGGGTTCACCTGTTGCTTTTGCTGAGCCGAACATGGTTCTCGCGTAAGCCATTCAGAAAGAATAATCATAATAAAGCCAGACTGATGTCTGGCTTTATTTTTTTTTTAAATTCAATAGCATTTAAACGCAATTCGGTGAGTGTAACCTGTTCAATCGTCTTTCTGATTTGCTTTCGCTAAACGCGCTAAGCTCTGTAAGCGTTTTTTGACTTTATCAGAAGCTTGATCGGCAATCGCGAGCAGCACATGAGCGGCATGTTCAGAGAGCGGTGGGCGAGGATTTGCCGCCCGAGCATCCTCAGAGGTGATTTTGCTTTGCCGATACAACTCAGGATTGACTCGCACTTCGATACTGATCAAATGGCCAAACCCGTTTTGCCTAAGCTGAGTCAAAATATGTAAACGCTCATAATCGACTTTCATTTTGAGCGCTGCGCTGGCTGCTTCAAGCACCAAATTACCACCGCGCACATTGGCGGCGCGCACTTGGGTTTTTAAGCCTTTGGGCAGGATGTCTTGTAATTGGCGATTAATAAGCAAAATCGCTTTTGCATGCTCTTGGATCTGCTTGAGTTTGGATGCTTGAATCAACTCATCGGTAGCGGTAGGGCGGTGATCACGCATCGGATTCTCCTTTGGCTGGTGTGACGCTATTCTAACGCGCTTCTTGGCGCACCGAAACGTACATCTTAGTTTGCTGAGATGAATTAAAAAGCGCGAGAAACCTTGTAAACATTGGGCTTAGTGCACAAAACCGCAAGCTCGTATTCAACAAATCATAGAGAACCTTGGTTGTTGAGACAAAAATTCCTTAAACTAGGCAGCACTTAATTAACTGCGTGCCTTGAAAATAAACGCTGTCATCACAATATCTCACACAGATGACTTATCTCAGTATCCTTAGTTGAAAATAGGTAGAGACTAAAGACATTCCAAGGTCGATAGACAGCGATTTAGCACAGAGAGATTCACAACAAATGATAACTAAGCTACTGACAAAGGTGATTGGCAGTCGCAATGACCGCACACTGCGCCGTTTACGCAAGATTGTAAAAGAGATTAATAACTACGAACCCGCCTTTGAAGCCCTCTCCGATGAAGAGCTAAAAGCCAAAACTGTCGAGTTCCGTCAACGCATTGAACAGGGCGAAAACCTTGATCAACTGTTGCCAGAAGCTTTTGCCACCGTGCGCGAAGCGTCTAAGCGTGTGTTCGGCATGCGCCATTTTGATGTACAGCTGATTGGCGGTATGGTGCTGCATGGCGGTCAAATCGCTGAGATGCGTACCGGTGAAGGTAAAACGTTAACCGCAACACTGGCCGCTTACCTGAATGCCCTACCTGGCAAAGGCGTACACATTGTTACGGTCAACGACTACTTGGCCAAACGTGACGCAGAAACCAACCGAGCACTTTTCGAATTCTTGGGCATGACCGTGGGCGTGAATATTCCCAACATGCCGCAGCCTGCTAAAAAAGAGGCTTACCAAGCCGACATCCTGTACGGCACCAACAACGAATTTGGTTTTGACTACCTGCGCGATAACATGGCGTTTCGCCCTGAAGATCGCGTGCAACGTGCTCGCTTCTTTGCTGTGGTCGATGAAGTGGACTCGATCTTAATCGATGAAGCACGTACCCCGCTGATTATCTCAGGTCCTGCGGAAGACAGTTCGGATCTCTACATCCGTATCAATAAATTGATCCCGCTACTGCAAAAGCAAGATAAAGAAGATTCGGAAGAGTACCGCGGTGACGGTCACTTCACCGTGGATGAAAAATCTAAGCAGGTGCACCTGACCGAAACGGGTCAAGAGTTCGTTGAAGAGCTGCTAGTGAAAAACGGCATGATGCAAGAGGGTGATACGCTTTACTCTCCCGCTAACATTAGCTTGCTGCACCACGTTAACGCGGCATTGCGTGCGCATGTTCTGTTTGAAAAGAACGTCGATTACATCGTGACACCCGATGGTGAAGTGGTGATCGTTGATGAACATACCGGTCGTACTATGCCGGGTCGTCGCTGGTCTGATGGTCTGCACCAAGCGGTAGAAGCAAAAGAAGGGGTGAAGATCCAGAACGAAAACCAAACTCTGGCTTCGATCACTTTCCAAAACTACTTCCGTCTGTATGAAAAGCTGTCTGGTATGACGGGTACCGCTGATACCGAAGCGTTTGAATTCCAACAAATCTACGGTTTGGAAACGGTCGTTATCCCAACCAACAAGCCGATGGTGCGTAACGATATGCCGGATGTGGTGTATCGCTCTGAGGCGGAAAAGTTTGCCGCGATCATTGAAGATATCAAACAGCGCGTTGAGAAAGGTCAACCTGTGTTGGTGGGTACGGTTTCGATTGAGAAATCAGAACTGCTCTCCAATGCACTGAAAAAAGCAGGCATCAAGCACAATGTTCTGAACGCGAAGTTCCATGAAAAAGAAGCGGAAATTGTTGCTGAAGCGGGTAAACCGGGCGCAGTCACCATCGCAACCAACATGGCGGGTCGTGGTACGGACATCGTATTGGGTGGCAGCTGGCAAGCCAAAGTGGAGAAGCTGGACAACCCAACTCAAGATCAAATTGATGCGATTAAAGCTGAGTGGAAGCAAGTGCACGATCAAGTGTTGCAAGCGGGCGGCCTACACATCATTGGTACTGAGCGTCACGAATCTCGCCGTATCGATAACCAGCTACGTGGTCGTTCTGGTCGTCAAGGTGATGCGGGTTCATCGCGTTTCTATCTCTCAATGGAAGATACTTTACTGCGTATTTTCACCTCTGATCGTATGGCGGCATTGATCCAAAGCGGTATGGATGAAGGCGAAGCGATTGAGTCAAAAATGCTCTCTCGCTCGATTGAAAAAGCGCAGCGTAAAGTAGAAGGCCGTAACTTCGACATTCGTAAACAGTTGCTGGAATACGATGACGTAGCGAACGATCAGCGTAAAGTCGTTTACGAACTGCGTGATGAACTGATGAGCGCAGACGATATCAGCGACATGATCGCGCAAAACCGTGAAGATGTGCTGAATGCGGTGATGGATGAGTACATTCCGCCACAATCTCTGGAAGATATGTGGGATATCAAAGGGTTGGAAGATCGCCTGAAAAACGATTTCGATCTGCCACTGCCGATCCAATCTTGGTTAGACGCTGACAACAAGCTGTATGAAGAAGCACTACGTGAGCGCATCATCGAGCAAGCGGTTGAGGTTTATAAAGCCAAAGAGCAAGCGGTTAGCCCTGCGGTGATGCGTAACTTTGAAAAATCTGTGATGCTGCAAACGCTAGATACACTGTGGAAAGAGCATCTGGCAGCGATGGATCACTTGCGTCAAGGTATTCATCTACGTGGTTACGCACAGAAAAACCCGAAACAAGAGTACAAGCGCGAGTCGTTTGAACTGTTTGAAGATCTGCTTGAGTCACTCAAATCGGATGTGATCACTGTCTTGTCCAAAGTCCGTGTCCAGCAGCAAGAAGAAGTGGAGCGTATGGAAGCTCAACGCCGCGCGCAAGCCGAAGAAGCGGCGCGTCATGCACAAGCGCAACACGCGAGTGCTGATGATGCTGAGCAAGACGAGTCGAACCAGCCTATGGTGCGTGATGAACGCAAAGTAGGTCGTAACGAACCTTGTCCATGCGGTAGCGGTAAAAAATACAAACAGTGTCACGGGCAAATTAACTAAGCCAGTTTCACCTTATTAAATAAAAGAGTCGCTAAGGCGACTCTTTTTATACCCAAACAACTTGAAGTTACAGCCAACACCGCTGTGGCTTTGAGTAGGAAGGGTATACAACTGAAATTCACGTCAGCCAGAAATACAGGAGTCGCCCCTTGAAACGCATCCACATTGTTGCAGGCATCATCTTCAACTCAGATCAGAGCGAAATTTTCATCACCAAACGTCCCGACCATCTGCATAAAGGCGGTTTTTGGGAGTTCCCCGGTGGTAAGGTGGAAGCGGGGGAAAGCCGAGAGCAAGCCATGGTTCGTGAACTTGAAGAAGAGATCGGCATTACCGTGACGGAGCAACAAGCTTTCCAACATTTTGATTTCGACTATACGGACAAATCGCTGAGCTTTGATTTTATGCTCGTGACGGCTTTTGATGGTCAGCCTCATGGTCGTGAAGGCCAGCAAGGCGGTTGGGTGAAAATTGCCGATTTGGCCAATTACCGTTTCCCTGAAGCGAATGAACCTGTACTCCAGCAAGTGATTGCTCAATTTGGTTAAGTGTTTTTTTCCTCGCTTGGCCAAGTTGTGAGGCTAGCCAGAGTGGAAGATAGTTGGTAGTTTAAGTCTACAAATTGGAACTGCCTCAAGGCAGTGGAGAATGGAGACAGCAAGATGGTTAGAATTGCGATTGCGGGTGCCGCAGGACGTATGGGACGCAATCTGGTAAAAGCAACACACCAGAATCCGCTTTCCGAATTGGGCGCGGGCTCTGAGCGTCCAGAATCCTCATTAGTGGGCGTTGATATTGGTGAGCTGTGCGGTATCGGTAAACAAGGTATTGTTTTAGTCGATAACCTAGAGCAAGCCGTTGAACAGTTTGATGTGATTATTGATTTCACTGCGCCTGCCAGCACCTTAGCTAACTTAGCCTTGTGTGAGCAGCATGGTAAAAAACTGGTGATTGGTACAACGGGCTTTACCGATGCTCAGCGCCAAACCATTGAACAAGCAGCAAAGAAGATCCCGATTGTCATGGCGCCCAACTACAGCGTTGGTGTCAACTTGGTGTTTAAACTGCTGGAAAAAGCCGCCAAAGTGATGGGTGACTACTGTGATATCGAAATCATTGAAGCTCATCATCGCCATAAAGTCGATGCGCCTTCGGGTACCGCGATTGGCATGGGCGAAGCGATTGCCCATGCGATGGGTAATCAACTGAGTGATGTGGCGGTGTACGCGCGAGAAGGGATCACCGGTGAGCGTTCACGCAATGAAATTGGTTTTGCTACGATTCGTGCGGGAGACATCATTGGTGAGCATACCGCCATGTTTGCCGATATTGGTGAGCGAGTGGAGATCACCCATAAAGCCACTGACCGAATGACGTTTGCCAATGGTGCAGTCAAAGCCGCCATTTGGCTCGCGGAGCAACCCGCCGGTTTCTACACCATGACCGATGTGCTCGGATTGAATGACCTCTAAATACATAATTATGCGCCAGCGAACTGCTGGCGTTTTTTTTATCCTTAAAACTTGATTAAAAATCTTCTCATCCATTTTCAGCGAAAGCTAAGCTTGTTTTGTTGTTATTTTGTATTGTTGGTGTGCGTTTTGTGGTTTTGTCTCTGTTTTTTGATAAAAACTTGGCTTGTTAACGATTGCTTTATGTGTGGTTGTTTTTTTGCCACCTATTTCCATTTTTAAAATGTTCTTTCTCACCGAGTGGGGGATGAATAGACAGGAATGACTGAGTAAAGATGTTTTTTTGATGGTTTTGATGAATAAATTCATCAGACTCTCGTAAAGATAAATTAAATTTTTAGGCTTGTGTTGACAGCCTCCGATCACATCCCTAGAATATCGCCAATTTGTCTATAGCATCCTAATGCATGAACTCGTGGCTAGTAGGAAGACGAATTTGCAAAATAATTTATTTTTGATGCATTTTTATTCTGGAGGTTGTCTTGAGTAAATCAGCACTGTTAGTCCTAGAAGATGGGACAGTGTTCCGCGGAGTGTCCATCGGGGCAGATGGTATTTCCGTCGGTGAAGTCGTTTTCAATACCTCGATGACGGGGTACCAAGAAATCCTCACTGATCCTTCTTATTCCCAGCAAATCGTTACTCTTACTTATCCTCACATTGGCAATACCGGAACCAACTCCGAAGACGAAGAATCCACAGCGATTCATGCTCAAGGCCTTGTGATTCGCGATCTCCCTCTTATCGCTTCTAACTTCCGCAGTGAACAATCCCTCTCTGATTATCTCAAGTCACAAAACATTGTCGGTATTGCTGACATTGATACCCGTAAACTGACTCGTATCTTGCGTGAGAAAGGCGCACAGAACGGCTGCATCATGGCGGGCGATAATCTGGATGAAGCATTAGCACTGGCGAAAGCGAAAGAGTTTCCGGGCCTGAAAGGCATGGATCTCGCGAAAGTGGTTTCCACCAAAGAAGCGTATGCGTGGAAACAAGGCTCATGGACGCTAGAAGGTGGCCTACCTGAAGCGAAAGCGGACAGCGAACTGCCTTACCATGTTGTGGCTTACGATTTTGGTGCGAAGCGTAACATCCTACGTATGTTGGTGGATCGTGGTTGCCGCTTAACTGTGGTGCCAGCGCAAACCTCAGCAGAAGACGTGCTCGCCCTTAATCCAGACGGTGTGTTTCTATCCAATGGCCCAGGCGACCCAGAGCCATGTACTTATGCGATTGAAGCCACACGCGTTTTCCTTGAGAAAAACATTCCTGTTTTTGGGATCTGTCTAGGTCACCAAATTCTGGCACTCGCCTCCGGCGCGAAAACAGTAAAAATGAAGTTCGGTCACCATGGTGCAAACCACCCAGTGAAAGATTTGGATCGCGGTGTGGTGATGATCACCTCACAAAACCACGGTTTTGCAGCCGATGAAGCGACTCTGCCTGACAACCTGCGTGCAACCCACAAATCGCTGTTTGATGGTTCACTGCAAGGGATTCATCGTACCGACAAGCCAGCGTTTAGCTTCCAAGGTCACCCAGAAGCAAGCCCAGGTCCACACGATGCAGCACCGCTGTTTGACCACTTTATTGAACTGATTAAACAATTCCGCGCTTAATTTGGAGTAGTAGATAATGCCAAAACGTACTGACATTCAAAGCATCCTTATCCTTGGTGCGGGTCCAATTGTTATCGGTCAGGCTTGTGAGTTTGACTACTCAGGCGCGCAAGCGTGTAAAGCCCTGCGCGAAGAGGGTTACCGCGTTATTCTGGTTAACTCAAACCCAGCGACCATCATGACTGACCCAGAAATGGCCGATGCGACTTACATCGAGCCTATCCACTGGGAAGTGGTGCGTAAGATCATCGAAAAAGAGCGCCCAGATGCGATTTTGCCCACCATGGGCGGCCAGACTGCGCTGAACTGTGCGCTGGCACTGGAAAAACATGGCGTATTGGCTGAGTTTGGCGTTGAGATGATTGGTGCAACCGCCGATGCGATTGATAAAGCGGAAGACCGCTCACGCTTTGATAAAGCGATGAAATCGATCGGCCTAGAGTGTCCTCGCGCTGATACCGCAAAAAGCATGGAAGAAGCGTACAAAGTCCTCGATATGGTCGGCTTCCCATGTATCATCCGTCCTTCTTTCACCATGGGCGGCAGCGGTGGTGGTATCGCTTACAACCGTGAAGAGTTTGAAGAAATCTGTACTCGCGGTCTGGATCTTTCACCGACCAATGAACTGCTGATCGACGAATCACTGATTGGTTGGAAAGAGTACGAGATGGAAGTGGTGCGTGATAAGAACGATAACTGCATCATCGTCTGTGCGATTGAAAACTTTGACCCAATGGGCATCCACACTGGTGACTCGATCACTGTCGCTCCAGCGCAAACGCTGACGGACAAAGAATACCAAATCATGCGTAACGCCTCTTTGGCGGTACTGCGTGAAATCGGCGTAGAAACCGGCGGTTCAAACGTTCAGTTTGGTATCAACCCGAAAGATGGCCGCATGGTGATCATCGAGATGAACCCACGTGTATCACGCTCTTCTGCGTTGGCTTCCAAAGCCACCGGTTTCCCAATTGCGAAAGTGGCGGCAAAACTGGCGGTGGGTTTCACACTCGATGAGTTGATGAACGACATCACAGGCGGCGCAACGCCAGCTTCGTTCGAACCGACCATCGACTACGTAGTGACTAAGATCCCTCGTTTCAACTTCGAAAAATTCGCCGGCGCCAATGACCGCCTGACCACACAAATGAAGTCAGTAGGTGAAGTGATGGCGATTGGTCGTAACCAACAAGAATCACTGCAAAAAGCACTGCGCGGCTTGGAAGTCGGTGCGGCTGGTCTGGATGAGAAAGTGGATCTGGACGCGCCAGACGCCCTGACCAAAATTCGTTATGAGCTGAAAGAAGCAGGCGCAGAGCGTATTTGGTACATCGCGGATGCCTTCCGTGCCGGTATGTCAGTGGATGGGGTATTTAACCTGACCAACATCGATCGCTGGTTCCTTGTGCAAATCGAAGAACTGGTGAAGCTGGAAGCGGAAGTGAAAGCCGGTGGCTTTGCGGGCTTGAACCAAGATGTACTGCGTAAGATGAAGCGTAAAGGTTTCTCTGATGCGCGTTTGTCAAAACTACTTGGCGTGAGCGAAAACGAAATCCGTCGCCTGCGTGACCAATACAACATCCACCCAGTTTACAAGCGTGTGGATACCTGCGCGGCAGAATTTAAGTCAGACACGGCTTACATGTACTCCACGTATGATGAAGAGTGTGAAGCCAATCCGACTGACAAAGACAAGATCATGGTGCTGGGCGGTGGTCCAAACCGTATCGGTCAAGGTATCGAGTTTGACTACTGCTGTGTACACGCCGCGCTTGCCCTGCGTGAAGATGGTTACGAAACCATTATGGTTAACTGTAACCCAGAAACCGTATCAACCGATTACGACACCTCAGATCGCCTCTACTTTGAGCCTGTAACTCTAGAAGATGTGCTGGCTATCGTACGTGTTGAGAAGCCAAAAGGCGTGATCGTGCAGTACGGCGGTCAAACACCACTGAAACTGGCTCGCGCGCTGGAAGCGGCGGGCGTACCGGTAATTGGTACCAGCCCTGATGCGATTGACCGTGCGGAAGACCGTGAACGTTTCCAACAAGCGGTACAGCGTTTAGGCCTCAAACAGCCAGACAACGCAACTGTAACCGCTATCGAGCAAGCGATTGAAAAATCGCGTGAAATCGGTTTCCCACTCGTGGTTCGCCCCTCTTATGTTCTGGGTGGCCGTGCGATGGAGATTGTGTACGATGAGCAAGATCTGCGTCGTTACTTCAACGAAGCGGTGAGCGTGTCGAATGAATCACCAGTCCTACTGGATCGCTTCCTTGATGATGCAACAGAAGTGGACGTGGATGCGATTTGTGACGGTGAGCGTGTTGTGATTGGCGGCATCATGGAGCACATTGAACAAGCGGGTGTTCACTCTGGTGACTCAGCCTGTTCTCTGCCAGCTTACACCTTGAGCCAAGAAATCCAAGACAAGATGCGTGAGCAAGTTGAGAAGTTGGCGTTTGAACTCGGTGTTCGCGGCCTGATGAACATTCAGTTTGCGGTCAAAGACAACGAAGTTTACCTGATTGAAGTAAACCCACGTGCTGCGCGTACTGTACCGTTTGTTTCTAAAGCAACCGGTGCTCCGCTAGCGAAAATCGCGGCGCGCGTGATGGTTGGACAAACTCTGGAGCAACAAGGCTTCACCAAAGAGATCATTCCACCTTACTACTCAGTTAAAGAAGTGGTTCTGCCGTTCAACAAGTTCCCGGGTGTTGACCCACTGCTTGGCCCTGAAATGCGTTCAACTGGTGAAGTGATGGGTGTCGGTGCCACGTTTGCTGAAGCCTATGCTAAAGCAGAGTTGGGCTGTGGCTCGGTTTACCCTGAAGGTGGTCGTGCGCTACTTTCAGTGCGTGAAGGTGACAAACAGCGTGTGGTGGATCTGGCTTCTAAGCTAGTGAAACTGGGTTACCAGTTGGATGCGACTCACGGTACAGCGGTGATTCTGGGCGAAGCGGGCATCAACCCACGTCTGGTTAACAAAGTGCATGAAGGTCGTCCACACATTCTGGATCGCATCAAAAACCATGAGTACACCTACATTGTGAACACGGCTTCTGGCCGCCAAGCAATTGAAGACTCAAAAGTGCTACGCCGTGGTGCATTGGCTCATAAAGTGAACTACACCACCACACTGAACGCCGCCTTTGCAACTTGTATGTCACAAACGGCAGATGCCAAAGCATCCGTCACTTCAGTACAAGAGCTGCATGCGCGTGTAAAAGCGAACCAAGCTTAATTGGTATTACAACAAGAGAGGCTCAAGGCCTCTCTGACAACCTCTTTGCCCGCTCGTCAGCGGGCTTTTTTATACACGGATTTTAGGGTTCAGTTTGATGTGGCGTCTGTGGCTGCCAATGTCGCGGTTGTGTCGAGCTTGCCATCCTTATCAACCAAAACCAGACGTTGATGATCACTTGAGAGTTTGACCCATTTGATCTGCTCAATTTCTGGCTGACGCCAATTAAGAATAAACAGTGATGCATTCTCATCTTGTTCAAAGCCGCGCTCGGTATTGAGTTCCCCAAGCGTCACCTGCCCATCAACAGACATCCGATAGCCATCACCGTGACCAATGATCTCCAAGCTGACGGATTTACCATCCACCACGCCATAGTAGGTCACACCATCGAAGGCATCGTAGGCAATATCATCCATGCTGTGATCACAACTTTGCGTTGCTTGCTGGTAAGCACCTCCCGCATCTAAACAGCGATCTTGAGCGATAAACTCCCGTCCCCAAAATTGATAAAGCAAGCCGATGGATACAAGGCCAATGCCTAGCAAAGCCGCGATGCTTTTTTTACTCATGAATATTTCTCTGTCGTTATGTGGTGAAAATCGCCATGCATCATAGTTGGGTTTTATTGGTTGGCCAAAGATATTTGTGCGACAAATAAAAAGAGTGGAGGAATTTTCTCTAAGAAGAATGGGGGGATAGTGATGGGGGAATACCACTTTTGCCCCAAAACGCGTTTAAGCAACAGAAAACCTACATAAGATATGTTGAGTCTAGAGCTTGCTGTGCAAACCCTAATACGGAGTAGTGCAAGAGGGTCTTGCACTGGGGTGGTATATGACGGACTACTTTTAGTAGTACAAATTTGTGATTATCTAGCTCATTTAAAACAAAGAGCTTTGATGGGAAATTATATATCCGTTATAATACTTACACCTTTACGCGTGGATTTGAAAAACGAGAATTCGTTGTTCAATCTTGTCGGGCGCTCAGCCAGACAAATGTTTATTGAGGATATTTAGGGCTGCGCAAGCATCGCTTTGCACGATCCTTCGTTCCTCAGGAGCGCACAAAGCGATGCTTGCGCTTCCTTTAGGTAAAGGCAACACAAGGCGACTAGTTCGCCTTGTGTTATTTCCGATTACTAACAATTTACGTCCAATAACAACAACTGAGAAAGGACAGCCAGTTGCCTTCTACTCCTTCCAATCAAGATTCTTATTTGCTAGCACTTTCTAGTATCTTTACGAATCTTGATTTTAGGAAATTTACAGTCCATTTTACCCCTCGAATAACTTTCATCTGTGGTGGCCCAATAGAGTCTAGTTCCTCTGTATATCCAGCTAGCCTTAGAGAGAGAATTTTACTTTACCTCGATGAGCATCATGATGAAATTGAAAGGAATACTGTCGTTGCTGAGTCTTTTGCTGATTATTTTCAAAAAGGTCAATATTCGAACTTACTACAATTTGAAGAAGATATAGCAAATGTTGCATCACTGATTGTTATCTGCCTTGAAAGCGCAGGCTCCTTGGTCGAGTTTGGGTTGTTCTGCAATCATGCGAGCACATCTGATAAGTTATTAGTATACATTCCCGAAGAGCACTACGATGGTGTGGATTCTTTTATTGCCCTAGGGCCATTAGCTCAACTCAAAGCAAATTCGAGTAAATCTGTACTAGCTTATCCCTTTCCAGACTCAAGTAAACTAGCATATGAAGACATCGACCTAGTTGTCGGAGATCTTGTAGAAAAGTTAGACAGCAGCCCTAAAACAGGTCAGTTTGATGAGGAAAACTCAGGTCATCTCGCTTTTCTAATTCATGATATTGTTTCTTTATGTACCCCAATCAAAAAGCAGGAAATTATGAAGTGTATGACTGATTTAGGGATAGAGGGGATTACTGAACGTAGATTGTCTACTTTGTTGTATTTATTGATGAAAATTGGCTTGGTTGGACAAAAAACGTATAGCCATGTTGATTACTTTTTTTCTACCCAACCTTCACTTACTAAACTCACATTTGGCAAATGTAAAGACATGTCAACTTTTGATAGGTCATCTAAGTTCGTCGAGATAAAGCAGACGTTCATGCTTCACCAGGAAGGTGAAAGTCAATCGACCAAGAAACGTAGACTTGTACAGGGTAAAATTAACGAAATTCTGAAGGGGCAATCATAGATATGAATATCTTGGATAAGATTTCAGAGTTATCAGGTATGCCTCAAGCTATGTGCGCTAGATTTGTCGTATCAGCTCCCGTTCGCTACAAACGGTATGAAATACCAAAAAGAAACGGTGGAGGCACTAGACTCATAGCTCAACCATCAAAAAGTGTTAAGCCTCTACAAAGAGTATGTATAAGTGAGCTTAGGGGCGTGTTGCCTATACATGGATCTGCGTTGGCTTATGAAGCAGGTACTGGTATTAAAAGAAATGCAAATAAGCATCGCTACAACAGGTACTTGTTGAAGATGGATTTTACTAACTTTTTTCCATCAATTAAGCCTGATGTTTTATTGAGTACCTTTGAACAACACAATGTGGCATTGACTGAGGTGGATAAATTTGTACTCAGTTCATTGTTGTTTTGGAAGCCAAGTAGAAGCGAGTCAACCTTAGAGTTGAGTATAGGTGCGCCAAGCTCTCCATTTATATCAAATGCGGTTATGTACTTCTTTGATGTTGCAGTTACGGAGTATTGTGAACGTAAAGGTATAACTTACACGCGCTATGCAGATGACTTAGCTTTTAGTACTAATACCGCAGATATTTTGTTTGAACTCCCTAAGTTCTTGAATGAGTTAGTGCAGCAGCCGAGTATGTCTTTCTTACGGTTTAACACTGATAAAACTGTATTCGCGTCAAAGAAAGTGAATAGGCATATCACTGGAGTCACGATCACGAATGATGGGCGATTGTCGCTTGGACGAAAGCGTAAAAGAAAAATAAGTTCGTTGATACATCGTTTTAGCTTGCAGCAATTGAGGTGCGATGAGGAGGTCAATGAACTAAAGGGAATGTTAGGCTTTGCTAAACATATTGAACCCGTTTTTGTTCGTCGCATGTGTCAAAAGTACGGTGAAGAAATCATACTCAAAATTCAAAAGTTCAACTCGGACTAGAGATAATTATTGTTGTAGGTTGCTTGATTTTTTTGGGCGTTTATCGATGCTTTCCATACAAAAATACCCATATATTCTTTTGTTGTTAAGGTGTTATGCACCTACCTGCCACTAGTGAGAATTTATTATTGTCGCAGTTTCCGTTCTGAGGAACACATAGCAAACGATCAAGGAATCAACATACTTTTCCTAATATGACAGAACCCTTTTAGAGCATCAGGTCTAACAAGGTTCTGTCCACAAACGTGTCAGCTCTCGATATTCAAAATAAGCAGTAAACTTCAAACGATCACCATTCAGTTCCCTCCCCTTCTAGGGGAGGGGGAGGGTGGGGTATTTTCGCATTCGCTGATGTAAAAGGTACCAACATTTTCGCAAAGCTGGCGCGAAACAC
>NZ_WPDC01000029.1:0-40622 GCF_035615595.1 Vibrio sp. R-1
AACTCCAAGTCGTTTGGATATAGCTCGATGACTGCAAACTCGCTTAACCTTGCTTGCAGCTCTCTTTCGTGACCAACTGATCGGCCATTAATTGACCACGCGTGTTGCGCATTTGGATGCGGTAGCTGATCCCAACATCCAGATTCGAACGGATGTCTTTGTTAGCACAGAAGCTACTGACCGCGCTTTGCAGTACTTGCTCGGTCGGTTTGGCATTATTGGCATCCGTGTTGTACACCATCATTAGCTCAACAGTACTGCCTTTGGCGGTAGCACGGAGAATATTCAGTGGGCCAAACTCCAATGGTAACTCGGTCGAGAGTAAGCTGGCGCGGTTACCCGCCAATAGCTCAAGGTTACGCTGTTTTTCTGCTGAGCCAGAGCTGCAACCGACGAGAAGGAGAGTCGAGGCGATAACGCTGCTCAGGACGATTTTTTTCATATCAGAATACTTTTTTGAAAGGTTTAACAATGACGTTGGCATAAACACCCGCGGCGACATAAGGATCGGCATCCGCCCAAGCTTGTGCTTCAACTAAGGAGGCGAACTCCGCGATCACGGTAGAGCCAGTAAAGCCTGCTTGTCCCGGATTTTCGGAATCGATGGCTGGCATAGGGCCTGCTGTGAGCAGACGGCCTTCATATTGCAGTTGTTGTAAACGCTCCAGATGTTTTGGGCGCACGCTCAGACGTTTTTCTAATGAGTTCTCGACATCCTGCGCAAAAATCACATACCACATAACACTTTAATCCTTATCAACTGACCAAAAGCAAAGTCAATACTCTACGCAACTCGCTTGTGAAACACAGCCTATCAAGATGATTTCTGTGATCCATTGCTGAGGCTTATTGCTCTGGGGCGGCCATTTGCATCAATCGCCACATAGTTAAAGGTGGCTTCACACACTTGAAAACGTTCGCCGACCCCCTCTTCTTTGACCGGCTTAACCCACACTTCGAGATTGATCGACATCGATGTGCGGCCAATCTTGGTGCATTCGCCGTAGCAACATACCACGTCACCGACTTTGACAGGTTTTTTAAAAGTGATACTGGAAACAGAAACAGTCACGATGCGTCCACAGGAGATCTCTTTAGCGAGAATACCGCCCGCTAAGTCGAGTTGAGACATGATCCAGCCGCCAAAAATATCGCCATTTGCATTCGTATCGGCAGGCATTGCGAGTGTGCGCAGCAGAAGCTGGCCTTTAGGTGAATTTACGGTTTGATTCATTTGGGGATCCACAGCAAACAAAACAGCGACCGAATACGGTCGCTGTGGATTAGGGGGCGGATTATAACCACAAATTCGTCACTGGATCATCCATTTATGCCCAGCCAATCTCCTTCCTGCTTGAAGTGCCAAATCGTTTGGGTATGCCATCAGGACAATTTATTGGTTCTTCTGTTTGGGTTCATGGGGAAGGTGTTTGTAGATGTAGCCTCCCGTGAGCAGAGTAAACACTAAGGTTGCCGCCAACAGACCAAATACCTTGAAATTGACCCAGACATCAAGCGGTAGGTGGTAGGCAACATAAAGATTGAGTGCAGCGCAGCCGCTGAAAAACATCACCCATGCCCAGTTAATGGTTGACCATACTGCATCCGGCAAGGTGAGCTCTTTACCGAGCATCCCTTTGATCGCAGGTTTACCCATGATCTGGCTGATGGTTAGACCGAGCGCAAAAACCACATACACAATCGTCACTTTCCATTTGATGAAGTTATCGTCATGCAGGGCTAAGGTCATGCCACCAAACAGAGCAACCATCACGAATGTGATGAGCTGCATTTTCTCCACTTTTTTGTACATAGCATAAGTGACAATCACTTGAACTGTCGTGGCGGCGATCAGCGCCCCTGTTGCTACGTAGATGTCATAAAACTTATATAAAGCGAAAAAAATGATCAGTGGAATAAAGTCGAGCAGTTGTTTCATTTTGGGTACGTCCAGTCAAATGAGTGGCGACAGTGTAGCGAAACTCTTTGGCAAGAAAAACTGTTAAGCGATGTTTGGATTCTCTACAGAGGCAAGCGCCGGTCGCTTAAGTCATGCTCAAGGCTGTAATGATTTGAAGTCAGGAGGGAGGCGGAGATAAACAAAGGATGGCTTTCGCCATCCTCATCTGTAACACATGACGAAGATAAGTGCACTTACCTGAGCCATCAGACTAGTTCGAAAAGTCATGTAATTCGTGAAGGTAGCCTTCGCTTCTTAGGGCTTCGAGGGTTGACGCTAATTCATCATCGGACATGGTTAAACAGCTGGATTTACCCGTCATGCCATACAAGGTCTGCTGATAATCAAGCGCAGAGTAATAGCCCATACGATCTTCCAACAATTCACGCATTCCTATGTGAATAAGGTCGTAGCAGTGGTGACGTTGTAATTCCATAATCAAACTCCTTGATTGCTGTTTGGAAAGTGGAGGCGACCCCAACGTTCATTTTTACTCAAACAGTCACTTCTATCCAAAAAGTCACTTCCATTTCCAAAGTCACTTCTATTCAAAAAGTAGCATCTACCTAAAAAAGTAACTACCTAAAAAAGTAACTATCTAAAAAAGTAACCTATACCCCAAAATAGCTAAGCAAAACCGATGCCACAATCATGACATTTCAAGGTTCACTTTTAATGGCAACAAGGCTTGATAGGCCTGCATCACTGGCTCTGGGATAGGTTGCGTGATTTGAAAACCCAGCGCTGGATAATCTCGGATGCGTTCAAAATCGCCCAGCATGGCATTGAGCACAAAATCACTGGTGAGTTCTGAAGTCAAATAGTCAAAAAAACTGCCTGCGGGTGAGCTGACCTGCACACTTTCGACCGATTCTGGCCACTGTTGCATAAATGTCGCATAAGCGCGACGTTCCATATAAGGTTTTTGCACCAATAAGATGCGTTTGGCAGGCCAAGCTTGTTGCACCAATAGCTGATGGCTGAAATGTAGATTTTCACCACTATTGGTCGATTGTGTCTCAAGCAAAATCGCGTGTTCAGGGACACCAGCATCTTTAGCGATTGCGGCAAAAGTCTCCGCCTCACTGTGGTTAAATACCCCTTGAGTAAAACGGCCAAAGCCACCCGAAAACAGTACATAAGGGGCAAGGCCTTGGTGGTAGAGTTTTGCCGCATGTTCTGCCACACGGACATCGTTACTGCCGAGCACCAAAATCAGATCCGCAACGTCGGGTTGTTGGTGCAACTGCAAGTAATCCCAAAGGGTTTCAATCTGTTGATACAAGCGTTTACTCATAACCGTGCACAGCCTCTAAGGTGTGAGAGAAATGAAAACGGTAACCAGCTGCCAATAATTTGTCGCACACAATCCGTTTCTCCTCTTTATCACATAGCGGTGGCAGAGGCAGGTCGCTTGCTACTGCGTCGAGTGCGGCCTGATAAAACTCCGCTTTACTGACCGTGTTGGGGGTTGTGGCGTTGATAATCGAGTAGGGGAGCTGCTCTAGTGAAAAATGAGCGATACCAATCGCGTCATACAGATGCAGCATATTGGCTGGCGCGAGTCGGCTGACTTGTGCCATTTTGCTGACAAAGCGTGATGGGTGGCGTTTAGGCCCTATCAGGCCACTGCAACGCAGAATGGTGTAATCCATACCTGAGGTGATCACATGCTGTTCGGCTTTGAGTAAGATGCGCGCTTTCGCATCAAAAGCGGAATTATCCAGTGCTAATGCCAAAGAGGCGTCTTGTTCATTCATCGCTTTGGCGATATCGGGATACACAGAGGTTGAACTGATCATCACCAGTTTTTGAATATTGGCCTGTTTGGCATGCTGCACCAAGTTTTGCCAATGTTTGGCATAGTGCTCGCCAGCGCCTTGACGAAAACCGGGAGGAAAGCAGCCAATGACGGTATCGCATTGCCGCTCAAGCAAAGCATCGCTTAAGCCATCGGGTTGATCTAATTGGCAAACAAAACTCTCAATACCTTGATCTTCAAGAGTTTTAACAGCCTGTGGGGTAGTGCGTGTCGCATACACAATATGGCCTTGTTGCTTAAGCCATTGTGCCAGTGGCAAACCTAGCCATCCTGCACCTATCACGACAACTCTTTTCATCAGTTCATCCTTTATCTAAGAGCGAATGAGGTGGCTACCGTAACACAGTTGGAATCAAGGGAGAAAGGCAATGAGCGCAGTAAAGCGCTCATTCAAAACAGGATTACGCGTTCAGTACACGCAGTACCCGGTCAGCGTGTTCGGCAATCTCGATGCCTTCATCGGTGAGGTAACCACCATCAGGTTGAGTACATAAGCCTTTGTTATACAGACGAACCACAGCGGCTTGTACCGCTTCAGACGCATCGTGGTGCACTTTGATGCCAGTCGCTGCGCTGCTCAAATCAAATTGCAGCAGTAAATTAAGCTCATCGATGTGTTGTTGAGTGAATTTCATGGCTATTACCTTTTTAAGCTGTTGTTGCGGCAACAATAGGCTGCGCAGCATCAACACGCAATCTTGTGCTCGCAGAACTGTTAGCTTGACCCGATCTGGTGTTTTTTTCAGCGCAAAATGAGGGAAATGTTTTGAACAACAGCACAAAAGTCACTGCGAGAGGAGTGAAGCTCAAGGTGACCACCGAACGCGAGAGTTGAGGTGAATAGACGGAGAAAATCGCGCTGTGACTCCAAGTAGGACGGGTATCTAAACATTTTTCGTGAACATGACAAATAGCCCTTGAACTCAAGGGGAAATAGAGCGATTATCCGCCACCTCTTCTGTTGTGTGTCAAAATGTAACAAGCTCATGGAACATAACCAATTCGATTCTCTTCTCCCACCCCAGATGGCTGAACGTGCCGCCATTACGGGTGAAGGTAAAGCTAAAAAAGCGGCGTACAAATCTTTCCTGTTGGCGATTTCTGCTGGCATCCAAATCGGTATTGCCTTTGTTTTTTATACCGTAGTCACGACTGGTGCTCACGATATGCCTTACGGGGTGACTAAGCTGCTCGGCGGCTTAGCTTTTAGCTTAGGTTTAATCCTAGTCGTCATTACTGGCGGTGAGCTGTTTACCAGTTCAGTGTTGATTTTGGTGGCGAAAGCGAGTGGTAAAATTTCGTGGAAAGAGCTGGTTCGCAACTGGACGGTGGTCTACTTCGGTAACTTATGTGGTTCGATTATCTTAGTGTTTATCATGCTCGCCACCCGTCAGTTTATGGAAGATGGTGGTCAGCTTGGCTTAAATGCGATGGCGATTTCCCAGCACAAATTGCATCACACCTTCTTGCAAGCTTTCGCGCTTGGATTGATGTGTAACATCCTAGTTTGTTTGGCGGTTTGGATGACCTTTAGTGCCCGCTCGTTAACCGATAAAGTGATGGTCTTGATCCTGCCGGTGGCCATGTTTGTCTCTTCCGGTTTTGAGCACTGTATTGCCAATATGTTCCAAGTACCGATGGCGATTGGGATTAAGTATTTTGCGCCAGAGAGTTTTTGGGCAATGACAGGAGCGAATATCGCTCAGTACGCAGATCTCAACTTTGTTAACTTCATCGTCAATAACCTCATTCCAGTGACCTTAGGCAATATTGTTGGTGGCGGTGTGTTTGTTGGCATGTGGTACTGGCTGATCTATCTAAAAGATTAATCCTGACAACCATCAGCGCCTCCCCAATACTCCACAATCCCTGAGTGTTACTCGGGGATTTTTACCTGTTTTTCCTTGCACTCATGGGGTTATCGTCGTGGTGCAATCGCTTTTCGACACCAGTAGCCTTATCCACATTTTCTGTGGATAACTCAGAGCAAACGCCGTGTGTAACCTTATCGAATGGAATTCTGTGAGGAGCGGTGCGCATTTCTTGTGCAATCTGCCTACTTTTGGGGCGCAGCAATGCCAATATTTCCTTCTCACCTGAAACTGTAGCGGTGTTGGCTAGTGTCGTTCACTCCAATCGTTCTCTATCGCCAACCTGCAACTCCAAGTAGTTTGGGTATAGATATTTACGGTTTGTCATTATTTGAATGGTGAAACGAAAAATATGCCTTGGCTAAAATAGGCTGTTTGTTTTTATTTTGTTTTAAATTCACAAAATAAAAACAATATTAATTTGTCATAACCGTTCATAATTTTTCATCTCATTTTTTAATCAGACACAACTCCGTTCTAACTCAAAAAAGTGTTGATTAACAAGGGTTGGGCGATGGTTTTAGATTGAACCCTATTAAATGTATGGTCTAACATTCGCCTTAATTAAATTTGATTTGTCGCCGCTCTGAAAAATAAGAGTGGCGGAAATTTCAGCAAATAAAGTAGGCAAATGTATGAGTGATGTTAATAAAGTCGAAAGCGGTGAAAAACGCTCTCTGGAGTGGAAGTCATTCCTCTTCATCACTGTGGTTCTTTTTCCCATCTTAAGCGTGGCTTTCGTGGGTGGATATGGATTCATTGTGTGGATGCTGCAGATGTTCGTGTTTGGTCCTCCAGGTCTGCACGGCGGTTTCTAACCACCTCCATTTCTACTGTTGAATGACTTAGCTAAGAGAAGAAAGCATGAAATCGTTAATTTTAAAAATGTGGCGCACCATGACGCGTCCCGCGGTACACATTAGCTTGGGGGTATTGACTCTCGGTGGCTTTATCGCTGGGGTAATTTTCTGGGGCGGCTTTAACACTGCTTTGGAAGCGACCAACACGGAAGAGTTCTGTATCAGTTGTCACACCATGCGTGACAACGTGTACCAAGAGCTGCAAACCACAGTGCACTGGAAAAACCACTCTGGCGTACGTGCTACTTGTCCTGATTGCCACGTCCCTCATGAGTGGACGGCGAAAATCGCGCGTAAGATGCAAGCTTCGAAAGAAGTGTTCGCGCAAATTTTTGGTGATTTAGATACACCAGAAAAGTTTGAAGAGCGTCGAATTGAATTGGCAAAACACGAGTGGGATCGCTTCGCAGCCAACAAATCCCTTGAGTGTAAAAACTGTCACAACTATGAATCGATGGATTTTGAGCAAATGTCTGCAACGGCGCGCATCCAAATGAAGCAAGCGGCAGAGCGCGATCAAAGCTGTATCGATTGCCACAAGGGGATTGCCCACAACTTACCGAAAAACATGGAGAGCTCAAGCGGCTTGATTGGTGAGCTAGAAGGGATGGCATCCAACACCAAATACTCCAATGGTGAAACCTTAGTCAGCGTGCGTTTCCTCCCTGTGTATGAAGATGATCAAGCCAAAGTGGAAGCGGGTCTACTCAACCCTGCTTCTGAAGTGAAAGTGCTGACTGAAAAAGGCGACATGATGCAAGTGGAGATCAACGGCTGGCGTAAATCGAAAGGTTTTGGCCGTGTGATCCAAGAAGATTTCGGCATGAACATCGCGGTGGCGTCGCTACTGAAAGAGGCCGCCATGTCGGATGCGATTGTGACCACGGGTGAGCAGAAAGTCGATGACATGACGGGTCTACCTTGGGAGCAAGTCAGCGCGAAAGTGTGGATGAAAAAAGAAGCCATGCTGAACGATATCAACCCAGTTTGGGAAAAAGCGCGTGAAGCTTACAAGACCAACTGTTCTGTCTGTCACACCCAACCGGATGAAGCGCACTTTGATGCCAACACTTGGCCTGGCATGTTCGACGGTATGTTGGCATTCGTCAACTTCGATACCGACAGTGAAGCACTGGTACTCAAGTATCTGCAAAAACACTCTTCAGATTTCGCTGAAGGCCATCACTAAGCAACGTCATACGGAGTCATAACATGGCGATTACACGAAGAAGTTTTCTGAAAGGTGTCGCAACCACCAGTGCGGCGTCGATCATTGGTCCAAGCCTACTGACCTCAGTTTCTGCCCAAGCGGCAGAAACCACGGGAACTTGGAAAGTCTCCGGTTCTCACTGGGGCGCATTCCGCGCCCACATCTACGGCGGTAAGGTTCAAGAGTTGAAAGCGTTGGAGTTGGATACCCACCCAACGGAAATGTTGAACGGCATTCAAGGCATTCTGTACAGCCCATCTCGCGTGCGTTACCCAATGGTGCGCCTCGATTGGTTGAAAAAACACAAATACAGCGCAGAAACCCGTGGTAACAACCGTTTTATCCGTGTGACTTGGGATGAAGCGATGGATCTGTTCTACCGTGAATTAGAACGTGTGCAGAAGCAGTATGGCCCATGGGCACTGCACGCGGGTCAAACCGGTTGGAACCAAACCGGTGCTTTCCACAACTGTACCGCGATGATGCAACGCGCTGTGGGTATGCATGGTAACTACATCACCAAAGTCGGGGATTACTCGACCGGTGCTGGCCAAACCATCATGCCTTACGTACTGGGTTCTACCGAAGTTTACGCGCAAGGTACCTCTTGGAGCGAGATTTTAGACAACTCAGACAACATCATTCTGTGGGCAAACGATCCGGTGAAAAACCTGCAAGTGGGTTGGAACTGTGAAACGCACCAGTCTTTCGGCTATCTTGATCAACTGAAAGAGAAAGTCGCAAAAGGCGAGATCAACGTGGTTTCCGTTGACCCAGTGAAAAACAAAACGCAGCGTTTCTTACAAAACGATCACTTGTACATCAACCCACAAACTGACGTGGCGTTTATGCTGGCGATCGCGCATGTGCTGTATACCGAAAATCTGTACGACAAGAAGTTCATTGAAACTTACTGCTTGGGATTTGAAGAGTTCATCCCTTACGTACTGGGTAAGAGCAAAGATAAGGTTGAGAAAACGCCTGAGTGGGCAGCGACAATCTGTGGCGTGAAACCAGAGGCGATTCGCGATTTCGCCCGTATGCTGGTGAATGGTCGTACTCAGCTGCTGTTCGGTTGGTGTATCCAACGTCAAGAGCACGGTGAGCAGCCGTACTGGATGGGCGCGGTACTGGCGGCGATGATTGGTCAAATCGGTCTGCCGGGTGGTGGTATCTCTTATGGCCACCATTACTCTGGTATCGGCGTACCTTCAACGGGGTTTGCGGGTCCTGGCGGTTTCCCGCGTAACCTAGACCAAGGTGCGAAGCCGAAGTGGGATAACAATGACTTCAACGGTTACAGCCGCACGATTCCGGTTGCTCGCTGGATTGATGCGATTCTCGAACCGGGTAAGAAGATCAACCACAACGGAAATACAGTCACGCTGCCCGGTTTCAAGATGATGGTGATTTCGGGTTGTAACCCTTGGCACCACCATCAAGACCGCAACAAAATGAAGCGTGCGTTCCAGAAACTGGAGACCGTGGTGACGATTGATTTCAGTTGGACGGCAACCTGCCGCTTCTCTGACATCGTACTGCCTGCTTGTACCCAGTGGGAACGTAACGACATCGACTCTTACGGTTCCTACTCCGGTAAAGGCCTGATTGCGATGCATCGTTTGGTTGACCCGCTGTTCCAGTCACGTACTGACTTTGAAATCATGACCGAGTTGACTCGTCGTTTTGGCCGTGAAAAAGAGTACACCCGTGGCATGGATGAGATGGAGTGGGTACGTTCACTGTATGACGAGTGTAAGAAAGCCAACGAAGGCAAGTTTGCTATGCCGGAATTCGATGAGTTCTGGGAAAAAGGCTTCCTTGATTTTGGTACAGGCACACCTTGGGTTCGTCATGCGGATTTCCGCAAAGATCCTGAAATCAATGCATTGGGTACGCCTTCTGGTTTTATCGAAATTACGTCACGTAAGATCGGTCGCTACGGTTATGAACACTGCCAAGAACACCCAATGTGGTTTGAGAAAACCGAACGTTCACACGGGGGGCCGGGCTCTGACAAATATCCGTTCTGGTTGCAATCATGCCACCCAGATAAGCGTCTGCACTCACAAATGTGTGAAGCCGAAGCATTCCGCGCGACTTACGCAGTGCAGGGGCGTGAGCCAGTGTACATCAACCCTGTGGATGCGAAAGCCAAAGGCATTAAAGATGGCGATCTGGTGCGCGTGTTCAACGACCGTGGTCAGCTATTGGCGGGAGCGGTGCTGAGTGACAGCTATCCACGTGGCGTGATCCGCATTGAAGAGGGGGCTTGGTATGGCCCATTGACAGAGAAAGTTGGGGCGATCTGTACTTACGGCGATCCCAATACTCTGACTCTGGATCTGGGAACGTCAGAGCTGGCGCAAGCCACTTCTGCCAATACCTGTATCGTTGATTTTGAGAAATTCCGTGGTGAAGTACCTCCTGTAACCTCATTCGGTGGCCCAATCGAAGTCATCTAGTCATCTCTTTAACGTAAAATGCGCGTTATCCCTCAAGCCAGCGTTCAACGCTGGCTTTTTTCTTCTCTTTTATCCGTAAATCCGCTTAATCTGTCGCCAAATGAACCGTTGGATACGGTTGGAACACACAAAACGTGAACCAATTAACGTCATGCGTAAGCCATTGGTCAGACACTCAGAGCAAAAAGGAGAGAATCAATGAGCCATCTCAGATTAGCGAATGGGCGAGAAATCCTAGTGCAGCAAGCGGATATTGAGCTGGAGATCGCAGGCAATGAGCTTTTTGCTCGGTATATCGGGTTACACAATCGACCTTTTGAGCGCCGTTATCCACTGTTTAGCACTTTACTGGATGTCGAATCGGATGCCCGCTTAGTGGGGGATGGCTTTCAAATGCTGTCGCAAGTCTCAGGGACGCTAAGCCATATCCAAGAAGTTGGACGATGCCCAGATAACAATCTCAGTTACCGCATCTACCCGCATGATGCGCCAAAGCGTTTTTACAATACCTTGATGATAGAGGCCGCTGGCCGCTATCTGTTGTTTGGCTTTACTTCTTGCCAGCGTTTTGCGGGCTTTTTTGAAGTGCACCGTCACCCGCAGCACTGGGTGTTAAGCGCGTTTATTGATGGAGAGGAAACCCGCCCACAAGACTGGATCACCAATCAGTTGGAATCGGTGATTTGCTTAGAAGGCGAATCCATGTCGGAGCTTTACCAAGCCTATGCCGAGGCGATTTCTCGCCACCATCCGCCAAGGCCCCATCTCAAAGATCCCGCACCAATGGGCTGGTGTTCTTGGTACGCCTATTATGCAGAGGTGACCGAGCAAGATATCAAAGAGAATGTCGCGATATTGGCGGAGCGTCACCCAGAATTGGAATGGGTGCTGCTGGATGACGGCTATCAAGCCTTTATGGGCGATTGGCTTACGCCATCCCAAAAATTCCCCAGTGGTATCGAGCAAGTGATTGCCGATATTCGCGCACAAGGTAAAAAGCCCGCTATCTGGCTTGCCCCTTTTATCGCGGAAGCGGATTCTGCGGTCTTTCGTCAGCACCCAGACTGGTTTGTGAAAAATGCCGCAGGTCAGCCACTCAAAGCCGAAGAGATCACTTATGGCGGTTGGCGTTGTACTCCTTGGTATGTGTTGGATTGCTCTCATCCTGACGTGCAAGAGCATTTGACCCAAGTGGTCAAAACCCTGCGTGAAGAGTGGGGCGTTGAACTGTTTAAGCTGGATGCCAACTACTGGGGAACGCTACAAGGCCAGCGTTTTCAATCGGGTGTTACGGGTGTAGAAGCGTATCGAATGGGGATGCAAGCCATCGCGGAAGGCGCAGGCGATGGGTGGCTACTCGGTTGTAATGCGCCGATGTGGCCTTCACTGGGTTTGGTGGATGCAATGCGTGTGTCGGATGATGTAGAGCGCAATGCCGATCGCTTTTGCCAAATTGCGCGTGAAACCTTAATGCGCAGTTGGCAGCACCGGCAACTGTGGCAAATCGATCCGGATTGCTTAACGCTCACCTCGCTGCCCAATCAAAGTGCCGATCGCGCCAGCTACGAATTCCACCGTAATTTGCTGCTTGCCAGCGGTGGTTTGCTATTGTCAGGCGACCCACTGCCGAAATTAACACCGTTTGCAAAACAGAGCCTGAAACGTTTACTCAAACGATTCCAATACAGTCAGAAGGCGGCCAAAATCACTTCCTTGAGCATGCGCCATGCCTTCTTACCGCTGACCGATAAGAATGATCTGCACTGCTTGTTTAACTTCAACGGTAAAGCTCAGGAGTTTACCTTGGTCGCCAATCATCCGGTGCAATGGTATGACTATTGGACAGGAGAGCAATTAAGCAGCGAACCTTCCAAACTGCTCATCGTTAACTTAGAGAAGGGGTTACAAAGCCGCGCCATTTTTACAGTGGGTTAATGGTTATTTGACCAGATTATTGTTTGGCTCGATGGAGAGGTTTTGGGATTGTTGCCATTTTTCAATACTCTGACTCAATTGTGGCAAGAGGTCTTTTTGAGTTTGGTGAACGTAATGATAAAGCTCCTCTTGTAAGAGAGGGTTACTCACCACTTTAAGTTTAGGGTATTGATTTTTTACCTGGAAGAAAACTGGAACGGCCGTGAGCCATATATCGACGCGTGATTTGCTGACCATTTCGGCGGCAGATTGAGCAGAGTTGACCTGATAAACTTGGCTGCCTAAATTCAGCTCTTTGGCATATTGCGTACCATTAAGAATGACAATTTTGAGATCTTTTAATGCATTAAGATCGTCGAAGAATAAGGTTTGATTGGCGGAAATAGCGACAACAGTCATTGAATAAAGCGCGGGCTCGACTTTGATAAGATTGCTGGCATTAGGCAGACCGCCAATTCGTAAATCCAACGCTTGAAAATGTCCCTCATTACTCATCCTGACGGCTCGCTCATCGGGTAGTACGACGAAGGTGGGTGATATACCGATTTGTTGGTATATCGAGGTAAGATCATCCGTTAATTTGACTAATTGATTCTGTTCTGTGAACAGTTCATTTACGTAAGTCTCACCTAAGGCGATCTCATAGGCTTTAACTTGTGAGATGCCGAGTAAGCTAAGTACAAGGATAGAAAAAAGCCTTCCAAACAAGCACATTTCACGCCCAAAACAAAACATACAAGCTCTCCTACCAGACTAGTAGTGAGTATAGTCACTGTTTAGAGTATGAGTATGGCTATCTCATCGTTCAAACAACCAAAAGTAACCGTAGCCCACTATCGCGGCGGGAATTGAGGAATAGAGCGTGGCCATTAACGCGGCTTTCGGTGCTAACGCAATGGCGGGGAATAGCGCATCACCATCGTTCGAAATCGCATTCGACAATTGGGACGAAAACGGAAGCGCGCCCGACAAGTACAGACTGGTGACGAGGATCTGCGGTCCGCAGCCGGGTAAGAGGCCAATCACAATGCCGAGTGCAGGCATCCATACGCCCCAATTCCCCCAATTCCCCCAATTTGCGCCAATTTCAAATCCCGTAAAGTGCAGGGTCAATTCGAAGGCAAGAAAGGCGATGATCACCCACGCACTTACGAAGTTGGTATCTTGCGCGGCTTTTTGCATCGGGTGTGAAGTGCGGATTTTATCGTCTTCACTCACGGTTGATTGATAATCTTCAATTTCTTGCGTGAGCGCCCACAGCAACATGCTGCTAACGGCCAGTAAAGCACCGATCCATTCGATACTCATTTCAGGCAGTGACAACACTTGGTTGATGTCGATTTGAAATGAAGAGGCAAACGCCACTAGGGATGCAGGGAGTAAAAGGTATTTCCAGAATAACCCTTGGAGATTGATCGCTTTAAAAGAGACGGCGCTAGTGGCGGAGCAGCAAGATGTCCGCAGTTTATTGCTCAGTTCAGTGAGCGCAGGACGCATAAAATCATCCCGATGCAGAGCATTGATCACTAGACCAGTGATACAACCCGTTACAACCCCAATCCCAATCACATAAAGCCCAGTCACTGGTTGGCTGGCGAGCAGCAAGAAAGCGGCATCGCCCATCGTGGCCGTTAATACCGCGACCAAAGCTCCAAAACCCACTTTGCCGCTGACAAATTGCGTAGTGACAACAATCGCCCCTCCGCAACCTGGCAAAGCACCCAGTAGAGCGGCAATCACCACTTGTAGGTTTCGCGAGCGGTGATAAGCGCTGACTAAAGCGTGTGCACCATCCAGCCAGCGAGACACCCAATGATAAATCGCTAAAGTAAAGGCCACATAAGTTGACACTGCCCAGAATGAATCCGCTAAGGTTTCGACTGTCACTGCGCGAGTATTCTCACTGACAAGCAAAGCAAAGAGAGCGATAGGCAGCAGCAGTCGCTTGTATCTGAGGTTAAACAGAGAGACAAGGACGCGATGATTTGCCATGTTTGGCCATTTTAAAGAGTTCATAGAATACCGCGCGCAATGAATGAGAATTATTATCGATAATATAGTTGAGAACTATTCGCAATTTCAAGCGAGTTGTTGGCAGAAAAAGGTTTTTTTGATTTAGCACCATGAAGAAATTATGAAATTGAGTAGAGTGCACCCTTTGTTTACGCCCGTTTGATGGCAAAGAGAAAATAGGTAACAGAATGATTTTAGTCGTTGGTCATAAAAACCCAGACAGTGACAGTATTTGTAGCGCATTAGTGGCGGCTGAGCTTTTAAAAGCGCGTGGCTTAAAAGCGAAGGCGGTACGCCAAGGTGAAATCAACCGTGAAACGCAACATATTCTGAATGTGGCAGGCGTTGAGCAACCAGAATTACGTACCAGTGTGTCGGGCGAACAAGTGTGGTTAGTGGATTACACCGATTTAGCGCAAGCACCGGATGATCTCAATCAAGCCGAAATTCTTGGGATTGTCGATCACCATCGTCTTGGTGATGTGATGACAGTGAATCCACTGGAAGCGTGGATTTGGCCTGTCGGTTGTACCAGCACTATTTTGTTCAATCTGTTCAAAATGGAAAATGCAGAAATCACACGCCCACTCGCGTTACTGATGATCTCTGCCATTTTGTCTGACACGGTTGGCTTTGCCTCACCAACCTGCACGCAAAAAGATCGTGATGCGGTGGCTGAGTTAGCGGTATTAGCGGGCATTACCGATCTGGAAGGCTTTATCAAAGCGCTACTGATTGCGAAAACTGACATTGAAGGTTTAAGTGCGGCGCAGCTGGTCGAAAAAGATCTTAAAGCTTACCCATTCAATGGCCGTGAGTTGGTGGTAGGTCAGGTTGAACTGGCTACGCTAGAGCAAGTCGTGGATATGATTGATGCCTTGGAGGCAGATCTGCAACGTCGTTGTGATGAGGAATCATTGGCTCTTGCAGCACTGATGCTGACCGACATCACTACCGCGCAAACTCGTCTGCTGTTTAAAGGAGAATGGTCAGACAAACTGGCTAAGCATGCAAAAGACGGCGTACTGATGATGGAAAATACCCTAAGCCGTAAGAAGCAAGGTTGGCCTTGGCTACAAACAGAGTTAGTGTGATTTCATACGCTGGTCTTCTTCCTACTTGAAGCAGTGGCCTTCGTTCTCCTCAATCACATAGTCTGTCTAGGCTCATAGGGATGAACTCACTTGCTGCCTGCAACGCCAAGTCGTTTGGGTATAGTTTCATCTATTCGAATTCCCACCCGTGTTATCGATGCCGGGTGGGAATGTCTAGCATTCATTTATGCTCGTCCTATACCTACACTCTTATCCCTTACCGTTTATCTAAAATTTCAATTATTTGACTTACATGTCAGTAGGTGGTTGCGTATCACCATTAATAATATTAATGCCAATTAAATTAACAAAAACACCTTGATGATAAATTTGTACTGAATGTATTGTTAATGATTTTGTCATTTTAATTTCAACGGTTAATGTTTTAGCCTTATAGATTTTTAATTGACAATTATTTAATTTAAACTTATTTCACATTGCTTTAATTAAATTTCTTTGTTTTCAAATCGATTTATTGATTATTTTGTTTTTATTGATGTGGTTTAATTATAGCGCTTTCATGTGTTAATAATCAGTGCTAGTCTATTTTTAAATATTTTCTAATTAACAAACTTGTTATTTAACTATTGTCTTAAAGACTCAATCTATCCCTATGCGTCAATGGAATGATATTTTAACTTAATGAATTTGGATGTGGGATTCTAATTAAAATATAAATAGGAATTTTCTTACTTATGAAAAAAAAGAAATCGCTTAGGCATAGCTTGATTTTTTCAGCCATGCTTCCAGTGTTGAGTATTTTACCTAATATAGCTTATGGTGCTTTGCCAGTAAGGTATTCTGCGCAAAATGTCTATTATTCTGATACTGAAAAATACGCTTGCCAAGTCTCGGTAGATACAGAGTTTCAACAAGATTATAAGATAGCCAAAGGCACCATAATCAACGTTGAAGTGATGCGATACAACGGGCAGATAAGGGGGAAAAGTCCCTACCGCTCCAAAGAGGTCTATTTTGGTGTGCTCGACGATCAGGCGGGGATACTATCATTCAAACGTGATGCAATGACCACAGGGGATAATGACCCTGATGCCCAATGTATTGTTACCAATGTGGCGTTTCCCGGTCATGTACGTAGTGAATTAGTACAACAAAGTTACGATTTGCAGTCTGGCGTTGCACTCTATGAGCAGCAAGCTGTGAAGGCTGGGCCAATTTCCAACCTGTTAATGTTGACCGATCTTCTCAGCGTGCCGTTTCTGATTAGCTTGCAGCAAGATTTGAGTGCTGACTTTGTTGATTTGCTTCCTATCTCGATTGGTGAAGAGGATTATCGACTCAAAAACACCAGTAACGTTGTAAATTATGCAATCTTTGTCAAAGAGGTTTTAGCGGGAAAAACCGGCGTAAAGGGAGCATACAATAACGGCTTGTCACGCAATTTCCTTGAAGAAAAAACCAAGGAAAATATTGAGCGATTTTTGCAAACGAGTTTGATTGAGCCTGCGATAAGGCATGGGCTTGTATCGGAAAATATTGATAGGTCACGTTTGGCAGCCTTACTGCGTCTACATATTTTGGCGGAGTTAGAGCAAGACTCGCATTTTGAATACGGTAGTGAACAGCAAATCCAAGCATCACTAGCGTTCCAATATTCCCCCAATATTACGTCAAGTATGCAATTGCTCAATAATGCAGAGTTTCTCAATGAACACTTGATACGAGAGTGGTCAAATATCGAAGATAACTATGATCAAATGTCAGAGGATTCACTCGATATCGGCTTCCCAAAGATTTATTCCAAGTCAAATTTTGGAGGGGAAGCCATTTCTGTTCGAAAATTCAAAGATCACGGTATGTATATTGGTCATGCCCTGGATGCTACGTTCAGTGATTATTACGATAATATGCTAGAGCCGTTATCTGCATACATACCTAAAGATTGGAGTCTTGGAATATCGGACTATTACTCATTTGCAGGGGAGATTCAAAATAAGAAAGTGATTGACGGGCCATTCAAGGGGAATCTACCCATGTTTTGGAATAGTGATTTTTCATTTAAGCCGTTATCGGTTGTAGCAATTCCTCCTTGGGATTTTGTTCCTCCACGTGAAAGTTTGGATCATGAGCTGAATATTCATCCGACCGATGCGTACTTACATATGCAAATTACGATGCGTTATCCTGATTTGGATGGGGTAGAGCTAGCACTGGCGGTATTTTCTTCAAACAACCCTGAGGTGAGTATTGATATTGAAGCGGGTACGATCAATAACCGAGGTGTCGAAGGGGGCTTCTTAGGTAAAAACTTCGTACAAATTGCGGCGACTGTTTATCAAAAAGAAGCGGATAATTTAGAAGATTGGGAGATGCTCAGCGTGAAAGCCGCCCTTGATGCCGTCGGTATCGACACGGTTTACACTTATGGATCGCCCAATAACATTAAATCCAGCTTACTGCATCGCTTGTCGTTAAAATTGACCGAAAAAGCTTTAGAAGCTTACATCGGCAGCGGTTTGGAGCCAGCGCTGTTTGATGAATTGCAAGAGGTTGGTTTGACCCAACTGGATGTGAAACAAGCGTTTCGTGATTTAGTCTATTCAACTTTTACTGATTCAAACTTGCCGCTTAAATTCGCTGGCAATATGAGTGACGAGCAACGAAAAGATGCGGTCGTGGATTCTTTATTGTCATGGCATAGCACCTATCAAGATCTTCAATCAGAAATCGTAGTCGTTGATGTACAGATGTCTGATTGTTCTGATGAGTATACTGAGTGTCAGCCAGGGGCTGTTGAGTATATACATATGTATCCATTAACGGATGAAATGTATACAAAATCAAGGCTTTATGGTTATGGGATTGGTCATCATGCAGTGAATGAATTATGGAAACCTTATTTGATTCATGGTCGATTGAGTCTACTTCCAGGTTATGGTTACGATGTAGATGCTAGTTGGATTCAGAAAGATAACCAAGCATTAGGTAGCCTTACTAATACAGTGCAAAATGAATGGCATAAAAACCATAATCGTTTATCGAAAAAGCTCGGTTCATTTTTAGGCGCAGTTATTGAGTCTAAAGCAAAATTGACAGGTAAATCAGAATTTACTCTAGGAAAATCAAAACAGGGTGCTGCTCGACTACATCACGGAATAAAACTGTATAAAGCACAACAGACGGTTGGTGGAAATGGGCTTGCCACAAGCGTAACTGATGCAGAGGCCAAGGCATACATCTTAACCAGTACCAATTTAGGTTATACCGTGCGCTTGCCAAGCTCTATTGCTGGTCTATTTGATATCGATAGTATTTCGTTTAGAGATCAGGATTTGGATTACAATGATTTAAGTGATGAATCCCCTCTTTTTTCTGAATTGAATCCAAGCGTTGCCCCTAAATGTACTTGGGAGAATATGGAGTCAATGTATTTTTGGTATAACTACTGTAAATCCCAGTATACGCAAGCAAGCATGAGCTATGGTTTGGATCAGGATTTGATCGCGAGTGTTATATCTAAACATATGATAGATAATCGAGATCAGTTAAAAACTACCACAACAGCATGGGATTATGCGAAAGGTGTTATGCAGGCGATTGTTCCGGTTTGGGCTACCGTGGAAGATTTTCAAAAAGGAAATTACGGTATGGGGTCGCTTGGTCTTATCTCTGATGTTGGCTTTTTCTTACCAATCGGTAAGGCGGCTTTTACAACCGGAAAAATGACCGGGAAGGTTATTTCAAAGTCATTACCGAGAAGATATAAGGTTAATTCTGCCATTAACGTCATTGAGATCGGCAGTAATAAACGTGTGGTGGGTGAGGTGTTTGATGTTGATCTGAAAGTGGCACGAAAGCAGGCTAAAGACGCGTGGTTAAGCTTACCCAAAACCATCTTTGATCAAATGAACGTGCTGCCTGTTACGGATATTGTGAAAGGTGCCAAATCCGCTTCGCTCAAAATCAAACAGCGAGTACAGAAGATTAAGCGCAAAAATACCGATCCTTATGCCCCGAAAGTCTATCAGTCTCGCGATTTTCGTATCTCATCCAAAGATCGCCCAGATTTTGATCCAGATAAAGTCGTGGGTATTCCAAGCACGGACCGCAAAGTAATCGCGAACATTGCCGACGAAGAAAACCTGGTAATTGGTATTCGATTTGTTGACCCGAATAACCGCAGTTTGTTGGAATCGGGGCTGTACAGCAGTAAGAGCTTACTGATTAAATCCAAAAGTTCGGATTGGGGACCACACGCTGGTTTTATTCCTGTGGATCAAAAATACGCGAAAGCATCCGCTCGAGCGCAGGTGGATCGCTTTAATCAATACTCAGACAATGCGATCAATAGTGGTGCCGCTGTGCCCGTACATTTGAGTATTGATGATAAGCGCTTAAAAGAGTTGCAAAGTGGTGATAATCCATTAATCCCAGAACTGGAATATAGCTCTGAGACTGGTATGTACTATGGGGTTTCCAATGGTGTCGAGCTTCACTACCGTAAAGATGAACAGGGATTGTGGAGGGTGTATGTGGTTGAGAATGGCAATACTATCGCTCCAACACCTTTGATGGTGATGGGCAATCCCACCAGTCGAAAACCGATGACGGCCGACTATGACTTGTTTAGTGTGATGACGCATATTTCGGATTACGGCGCTCCCGATATGTTCAAAATGCCGGAGCCGTGGGCGGATTGGAAAAAGTCCATCAAGGATCCTGAAAAATTAGCTCCAAAGATCAAGGAGTTGTTTGAAAACGAAGATTTGTACAACAAGGTAAATAATATGCACCTTGGGATTATTTCAGACCGAGTTATCGGCCTAAAAGACAAAATTAATGGTCGCTTAGGCAGAAGCAATGGCATGGAGTTAGTGCACCACGGTGCGGATGATGCCAACCCCGGCGCAGTGATTAATGATAACTTCCCGGCCACCTATTTTGTGCCTAAACAATATCTGAATGATGATGCTTTTGGACCCGGTCAGGGTGGATTGCGCGACTTCTTCCAAGTCGATGAGAATGGCGCCATTATTTTGCAAAATGTCGATGACTTTGCGAATTTCCATCAGTTGATGACCAATGTGCACTTTACTGGTCCGCTCAACACCAAATGGTCAGAAAACTATGCCCAATTAGCACGGAAAAATCGGTTATCCCACGCTTATTTGAATGCTCGCGAACAAGTGGATCAGCTGTTATTTGGCAATATTGATGCAGCAAAAATTGAGTTTTATCGTCCGAAACCGTTTGATGAAGCCTTGCCGAAAGGAAAAATTCCCGCGCAAAAAATTGAAATGTATCGAGTAAGAGATCAAATCACTAATATTCAGATAGCCACTAACGGGCTACATAAAGCCACCATTAAAACTTATTTTGGTGGACAATGGATAAGTCGTTTCATCCGTGTTGTGCGAGTAGGCCATTACTACTATCACGTGGTGACGGTGGAGGGTGAGAGATACCTAAGAACACCTGCTGGCGATCAATTGCTACGTATCGAGCAGGATGCTGATGGAGAATGGATTGCGCCAGATCTGCCTCTCGATTAAAACTAACTTCTGATTTAACGAAGCGCCCATGATTGGGCGCTTATTTTTACTGCCTTTTATGTTTATCGACCCTTAAAGCATGGTGTTGCCATGGATATTTTTCTTGTGCAATGGGGCAAATCCCTCGAAAATTGCGTACATAACCACATCCTGATAGGAAAAAAACATGTCCAATCCATTAACCGCAGAGCAAATGGCGCTCATCAACCAATATGACCAAGAGCAACGATTCAACTACTGCCTGAAAGAGATTGTGGCTAACCAGCAAGTGTGGATTTTAAAAGATGAACACGGCTGCGTAATGCTTAATACGGAAGAGGAAGAGTGTGTTCCGGTATGGCCGCATCGTGAATTTGCGCAAGCGTGGGCAACCGGCGAGTGGGCTGAGTGTGAGCCAGAATCGATTGGCTTGAACAAATGGTTTAGTCGCTGGACACAAGGTTTAGAGCAAGACGATTTATCCGTAGTGGTTTTTCCTAACGACAATGAAGAAGGGGTGATTTTGTTCCCTGATGAGTTTGACTTTGAACTGAAAAAGCTTGCTAACCGTCGCTAAGTTATTGTCGGCCATTTTTTGCTGGTGAAACTGAAACTAGCGCAACCATTCATACAGCGGTGAAGAACGCGCTTCTTGCACCGCATTCTCCAATACACCTTGCTGCTCGTACTGTTTGAGCTTTGCTTTGAGCAAACTTTGCAGTTGCGGTTGCCTCATGCCACTGCTTAATTCAGGTTCGTAGAGCAGCTTGAGTAAAATCACATCCAATGGGGACAGCAAATCTTCCGGCGTTTTATCGTTAAAGATCGAAGGGTAGGCGAGCTCTGAATCATTGGGTAATCCCATCACCTGAGTGATCTCCTCGACAATACACGCCAGCAGTTTGCCATGGTCACGAGCTTGATCGACCGGAATCACGACTGAAGCCGCAACAATCTCAGAGGCCGAATTGGTGGAATAATTGGCCTGACAGATTGCACCATGCATGGTTTGGGTGGCGGATTTACCCGCCAACTCTTCTAAGGCTTGTTGCCACTTTGATTGTTGGGTGAACACCCAAATCACGTTGGCCTCAGTACGGTTTGTCACCACCTGAATCGAGTGCCCAGTCACTTGGGCGAGGTGTTGTACATGATCGCGTGCTAATTGCTCATGCAGGGCTTTATCAGGCACTTGGTGATCAAAATAGATGCGTAGAGACTCACGCCATTTACTGAGTGGTTTTTCACCTGCGGAGTACTCGTTACGCAGTGCAACGTTGAGAAAAGCCCGTTCAATAAAGGCGGGATCGCGCCAATTCTGTTGACCAAAGGTACAGTGGCTAATAAGGGTGAGAAGCCCGAGCGCAATCCCTCTTTTCATCACTCAATACTTAAAGGTGGGAGCCTTGGTAAAGTGGCTCTCAATCATACGTTGGGTGATGGGATGCTGAGGATCCGCCAACACTTCGTGAGTTTCCCCCGCTTCGACCACGTCTCCTTCATGCATGACGATGATTTTGTCAGTGATGTGCTTGATCACTCCGATATGCTGGGATACATACACAAAGGAGACGCCCATCTCTTCTTGCAGTTCCAAAAACAGATTGAGGATTTGCGAGCGCATCGCCATATCCAGACCGTTCAACGCCTCATCGGCAATAATGATGGAAGGCTGTAAGATGAGCGCACGAGCCAAGCAGACACGCTGTTTTTGTCCAGTCGCCAGCATCTGCGGATAGAAGTAAGCATGCTCTGGCAGTAAACCGACACGTTGCAACGTATCTTTTACGCGGCGCATTCGCGCTTCTGGTGTCATGCTGGTATTTCGTTTCAGCGGCCCTTCCAGAATCGTCCCAATCTGTAAACGTGGATTAAGCGAGGTATTCGGGTCTTGGAAAATCATCCGGATCAATTTACAGCGCGTCGAGTAGTCTTTATGCTCTAACAACTCCCCGTTGACGCGGATCTCGCCACCGGTCGGTGCAACCATCCCCGCTAACATGCGAGCGAGAGTGGATTTTCCTGAGCCATTTTGACCAATAAAACCAATGGTTTGTCCTGCTTCAAGAGTAAAGCTGACCGGCTTTACCGCATGTTGGATCTGTTTGCGTAAAAAGCCTGAGCGAGTGACAAAGTCTTTGTGCAGATTGGTGACTTCTAACAGCGCACTCATTGTGGCGACTCCATGTTGAGCGGGAAATGGCAAGAAAATTTATGGTTTTTTACCCAGCGTGAATGAGGGACTTCAACACACTGACGCTGAGCGTAAGGGCAACGTGGCCCTAAGCGGCAGCCAATCGGTAAGTGTTGCAGTGGCGGAATTGAGCCGGGGAGAGATTGTAATTTCTGTTTGTGCGGGATCCAGTCACTAAAATCTGGCATGGCTTTCAGCAGCGCTGCGGTGTAGGGGTGCTTTGGCTCTGCCACAATTTTTGCAGTTTCCGCCGATTCCACCGATTGCCCGCAATACATAACCGTAATGCGATCCGCCCACTGAGTAATGGTGGTTAAGTCATGGCCGATGAGCAGAATCGAGGTGTTATTGACCTGATTCATGCGACTCAGCAAACGCAAAATTTGCGATTGAGTGATTGGGTCCACGTCGTTGGTGGGTTCATCTGCGATCAGCAATTTCGGTTTGGCGGCAATGGCCATCGCAATCATCACTTTCTGACACTCGCCATCCGTCAGCTCATAAGGGTAGCTGGACATGATGTCTTTGTGATCTTTGATGCCGACTTTGTGCAGCAAAGCAATCGCCTGCTTTTTCCGCCATGTGAAACGTTCCCACCAGCGTCCTTCGAAGGTGCGAAATGGGATGGACTCAATCAGTTGTCGTCCAACCTCTTCAGATGGATCAAGACAGGTGGAAGGCTCTTGGAAAATCATTGCCACATCGCGTGCGATCACGCGTCGGCGTTCACGCGGGGTGAGCTGCAACAAATCAATATTGCCAAGACGCATACGGTCAGCCGTGACGCGCCAGTTTTCTTTACAGATACCAACAATCGCTTTCGCAACCAAGCTCTTACCTGAGCCTGATTCACCCACTAAGCCACGAATTTCCCCTTCATTCATGGTCAAGCTCATACGATCAACCGCTTTCACAAGACCTTGTGGAGTATCAATCTCAATCGTCAAGTGACGAATATCAAGTAACGGCATTATTCGACTCCCGCATTGAGGGCTTGGCGTGCACCATCGCCGACCAAGTTAATCACTACCACCGTAAACATAATGGCTAAGCCGGGGAGAGTCACTGTCCAAGGGGCAATATAGATGAGCTCGACTGAATCACCGAGCATCGCTCCCCACTCTGTACTGGGTGATTGCGCACCAAGCCCTAAAAATCCGAGCGCGGTGATATCCAGAATCGCAATCGAGAGTGCCATGGTAATTTCCGCTACGATAATGGGCAGAATATTAGGGAAAATGGAATGCCAGAGCAGATAAAATTCATTTGCACCATCTAGACGGGCAGCCATGACATAATCTTTTTCCACTTCATTGTGTACTGCAACATACACGGAGCGAATAAAGCGCGGGATCAGTGCCAGACCAATCGCCAGTAAAATGTTGAACTCACCGGCGCCCAAAAAGGCCACAAAAATGATCGCCAATAGCAGTGAGGGGATAGACATCACCGTATCGAGAATATGGTTTAAGGTACTAGAAAGCAGTCCTTTGGTCATGCCAGCCAGTGCACCAATGGTTCCACCGACTAAGGTTGCAATCAGTGTAATCAGGACGGCAGCACCTATGCTAAACAGCGAACCATCAATCAGGCGAGACAAGATATCTCGCCCCAGATCATCGGTGCCAAGGAAATAATCAACGGTACCTTCGGGCTCCCAAGAAGGGGGCAGGAGCAATACGCTGGAGTGCATTTGCGGATCATAAGGTGCAATCCAAGGCGACAAAATGGTCACCAATGCAATAAACAGCAAAGACCACAAGCCAAACATGGCGAGATTATTCGCGCGAAAGCTTCGCCAGAAACGCTCAAACTGGGTTGGAATATGTTCTTCTTGATAAATACTATCGCTTAACATACCACTCTTTCCTTACCAAGGGGTTAGCTGCTGCGCCAATCAAATCAGAGAGGATATTGGCCGTTAAGACCAGAGTACCGACAACGATAACGCCTGCTTGAATCGACATGAAATCACGGTTGGCCAATGCATCCAATAACCAACGGCCGATACCCGGCCAGTTAAAGATCGATTCGGTAATAATGGCTAAGGTCAGCATGCTGGAAAGTTGAACGCCAAATTTCGGGATCATCGGCGGAATCGCATTGCGTAAAACGTGCTGAGTGACGATTTGATAGTTAGAAAAGCCTCTAATTTTGGCGGCACGGATGTAGTTTTGGTTCATTACTTCGGCAACCGAAGCGCGCATTTGGCCGATGACTTGCGTGGTCGGCGCCAGCGCCAGCACTAAGCAGGGCAGCGTTAAATGCTCTATCACACTTTGCAGCGCTTGGCTTCGGTATGGGGATTGAGACAAAAAGGCATCAATCAGGGCAAAGCCGGTAACGTGATCAATTTGATACAGCAAGTCATAGCGTCCCGCCACAGGAAATACCGGGAAATGCAGTGAAAACGCCATGATCATCATCAGCGCCAGCCAGAAAATAGGGGCAGAATATCCCGACATTGAAATGAACGAGATAATGGTGTCTAGCCATTTTCCTTGTCGCATTCCCGCCAGCGTTCCGATAGGAATTCCCACGAGCAAAGAGAGGATAAACGCGATGGTACACAGCTCAATGGTGGCCGGAAATACCACCAGTAACTCATGGATAATCGGTACCCCATTTTTATTGAGGCCAAAGTTGAATTCCATCAGTTGCACCAAATAGCTTGACCATCCTTGCCAAAAGCCGATCAGCGTCCAAGGCGAGTGCGGGTCAAATCTGGCTAAGCTGTAGCCGACCATGGTCAAGATAAGCAAGGTGATGATAAATAAATTAAATTTACGGACCGTATAGACGAACATTACTCGGCCACCCTCTCGACAGTATTAAACGGTTGGACATTAAATGGACTAATGCGAATGCCCGTTAATGATTTGCTATAAGCGGTAAACTGTATGCCGTGGGCGAGAGGAATCACCGGAAACTCCTGATTGAGGATGTTTTGCGCCTGATGATACAGATTGAGGCGATAGCGCGGTTTATTGGCTTCCAGTGCCAAGTCCAACAGAAAATCAAAATCACTGTCGCACCACATGGAGACGTTGAGACCTGCACGGTTGGAATCACAAGAGAGTAAAGGGCGTAAGAAGTTATCCGGGTCACCCGTATCTCCCGTCCAGCCACTTAAGTACAGGTCAATATTGTTGCGTATACTCAGCTCTTGGCGCTCTGAGCGATCTTCACTGATGAGGCGTAATGTCACCCCAATGTCGGCGAGATTCGCTTGGATCAGCTCTGCCGTTTTGCGCGGGCTAGGATTGTACGCTTTCGGCTCTACAGGCACTGACATGGTCAGCTCCAGACCCGTTGCAAATCCAGCCTCACGCAGCAAAGCTTGCGCGTAGTTGCGATCGTAGCGAATCTGCGCCGTATCTTGCTGATAGGCCCAAGAGGTGGGGGGCAAGATGGTAAAAGCAATGCTTCCGGTGCCGTAATAGACAGAATCTAAGATATTTTGTCGATTAATCGCGAAATTGAGTGCTTTACGCACGCGATTGTCATTTAACGCAGGATGTTGAGTGTTCACCGCGATAAAGGCCACATTCATCGCAGGTGTGGTTTGCAGCACAATATCTGGGTTCTTTTCAATCGCAGGCAGTTGGCTGGAAATCGGTGCATTGAGCACATCACATTCATTGCGCAGCAATTTGGCCAGCATGCCAGTCCCACGTTGTGAAATATCAAACACCACTTGCTCGACTTTTGCCGCACCTTCCCAATATTGGGGATGACGCTTCAAACGAATTAAATCGCGCGGATGGTATTCGGCAAGGTAAAAAGGCCCAGTACCCAGTGGAAGGTTATCCAGCTTCTCTTTTTCATCATCAATGATGAGCTGATTGGCGTATTCCAATGACAGAATCACCGCGTGGCTGGTGGCAATGTTGGATAAAAAACTGTTATCAGGCCGGCTAAGGACAAACTTTACGGTTAAGTCATCGAGCGCGCTGACATCAACCAATAGATTCTGAAAATCAATGCCTTTAAACCAAGGATATTGAGTTTGGCCTACTTTGTGGTAAGGATTGGTCGGATCAATAATGCGTCGAAAACTGAACACGACGTCATCGGCATTGAGGGGACGTGTCGGGCTAAACCAAGGAGTGGTTTGAAACGCGACATCGGGACGCAGCTTAAACACATACTCAAGTCCGGTGCTATTGACGGTCCAGCTACTGGCTAAACTGGCAACGGGTAAGTGTGTTTCGGGGTCTATCGTCAGCAAGGTGTTGTAGATCTGCGGACCGAGTGCATCAGAGGTGATATCGTTATCCGCCAACTGCGGATTAAAGGTGCTCGGTGCACTTTCACCACAGTAGACAAAGCCGCTACTGCGGATCTTGCTGTGGTCGATGTTTTCTCCGCAGCCTGCCAGCAGAGTCATGCTGCACAGCCCTAGCGTAAATCGTAATAATGCATTCATAGTGATCTGAGTCAGTCACGAGGCGTTGGCCAGAGTCTGGCAAGCCTCAAAATCCCGCTAATTTACCATTGTTTTTCAAACGAAACCAAGTGAAAAGGCGCATTTACCGCATATCACTCAACGTGAGGCGAGGCGTTTTCACTGTTCATTTGTGGGTACTTTCTCATCATGCCTCGAAATTGATGATAGCTGAGTCCCAGCAACTGCGCGGCGTGCTTTTGATTAAATTTCGCTTGCGTGAGTGCCGCTTGTAACAACTCAATATCACACTGTTGCTGCCATGCCTTGTAGTCAAGAGGCAAATGGAAGTTGCTACGAGTGGTAGTATGGCGAACGTCAAACTGCTCAGAAACATCGGTGACAATGTCACTGGATTGGAACGGGTTAAAGACTAACTGATCAATTGGTTGACTATTCAGTCCATGTTGATACACCGCGCGCTCCACCACGTTTTTCAGCTCACGCACATTGCCCGGCCAAGAGTAGGCTTGCAGTTGATGTAATGCATTGGGGCTAAAGCCAACAAAGAGTGGCACTTGTAGTTCACGGCACATGCGAATAGCAAAATGTTCGGCAAGCAGCCCAATATCTTCTGGCCGATGGCGAAGTGCGGGCAAATGAATCACGTCAAACGCCAGTCGGTCCAGTAAGTCTGCGCGAAATGTGCCTTGCTGAGCCATTTGCGGTAAATTCGCGTTGGTTGCACATACCAAGCGCACATTCGCGTTTAATACTTGGTTACCACCAACACGTTCATATTGGCCGTATTCGATCACGCGTAGCAGTTTTTCTTGCACTGAGAGTGGTGCAGTGGCCAATTCATCCAAAAACAGCGTACCGCCTTCGGCACGTTCAAAACGTCCTTGATGGCGTCCTTTGGCTCCAGTAAACGATCCTGATTCATGGCCAAACAGCTCTGAATCGATCAGCCCTTCACTGAGCGTTGAGCAGTTTAGCGACACCAGCGGTTGTTCCCAACGTTTTGATAAATAGTGCAAGCGCTGGGCGATCAACTCTTTACCCGTTCCGCGCTCGCCAATGACCAGCACAGGACGATCGATCGGCGCTAAACGTGAGACTTTGTCTAACACCGCTAAAAACGCAGGTGACTCTCCGAGCAAGCTCTGTTGCATCCTCTATTTCCTCAAAGTGGTGAAATTGACCAACTGTTGGTGAATTTCATCATAGCATGCTGAGTGAAAAAGTCGGTATATTTGTAATTGTTTGAAAAATATGGATTTAAAAGTTGGCACGTAATTTGGATTTATCTTTGCAACCAACGCACAGCATGGGGCTGCAGCGGTAATCTCAGTGTTTGGCACTGAAGGATAGGAGAAACGTCATGGGTATTTTTTCTCGTTTTGCAGACATCGTAAATTCCAACATCAGCGCGCTACTGGATAAAGCAGAAGATCCAGAAAAAATGATCCGCCTGATTATTCAGGAGATGGAAGATACGTTAGTGGAAGTGCGTACCAATTCAGCCAAAGCAATGGCAGATAAAAAAGAGCTGGCGCGTAAAGTGGAGTCGATTGAACAGCAGTTAGAGGATTGGCAGAACAAAGCGACGCTGGCGCTGACTAAACAACGTGAAGATTTGGCGCGCGCGGCACTGATCGAGAAGCAGAAACTGCAACATGTACTGAAAGGCTTGCACACAGAGCAGACGCTTGTCGAAGAAACCATTGAAAAGCTGACGGGTGAAATTGGTAAGCTCGAAACCAAAATCACTGAAACCCGTGCGAAACAGCAAGCGTTAGCGATTCGTAGCCAAGCGGCAAGTCATCGTCGCGATGTGCAGCGTCATTTGCACGCGGGTCGTACCGAAGAAGCGATGGCAAAGTTTGAGCAGTTCTCGCGTAAAGTCGATGAGCTGGAAGCAGAAGCCGATCTTTATGCACAATCAGGCCAAGCGCGCTCTTTAGAGCAAGAATTTGCTGAGCTACAAGCACAAGATGAGATTGAAAAAGAGCTCAACAAGCTTAAAGCTCAGATGAAATCAGACCAATAATTGGGAGTAGACTATGTCCTCATTTTTTATCGCTGTGCCATTGATCGTTTTTTGTATCTTTGTTGCACCGCTGTGGCTGATCCTCCACTACCGGAGTAAACGCAAAACCGGGGATGGTCTATCGGATGAGGAGCTGCAACTTCTGCGCACTCTGTCGGATAAGGCAAATCGCTTGCAAGAGCGCGTGGAAACCTTAGAGCGGATCTTGGACGATGAAACCCCAAACTGGAGAAATCGCTATGAGTAAACGCGAGCTGTACCGCGACCCATATAACGGCAAAATAGCGGGGGTTTGTGCAGGGTTAGCGAATTACTTCGGCCTAGAGGTTTGGCTGGTGCGAATTTTAGTGATCACCGCAGCCTTGCTGGGTGGGACGTTTTTAGTGCTGGTCGCTTATGTGGCCATGGCTCTGATGCTGGAGAAGCTACCGAAGCAGTACCGCGAAGATATTCGTAGTCAGCAAGCGCATACGCTGAAAAGCAAACCTTGGGCACAAGGGCAAGCACCAAAAGAGCTGTTGCACACGCTAGATCGCGATCTCAGCCAAGTCGAGAGTCGAATTCGTGGTGTGGAGGCGTATGTCACCTCCGAAGCGTTTAAGGTCAACCGCGAGTTTCGCAAACTCTAGTCACCAGCGCCAATTACAAATCGTAGTGAATAGATAGGCGCGAGTTATTATTGAGCGGTATGAAATGCCGCTCTCACTTTCGCTAATATTTGGTTAAAAATCGATGGCGCGAGTGGAGTTAACGCACTGATTCACCTATGTTTGAGCTATGTCTAAGCATAGGTAATTGGTATGAACAAAACCCTTTTGGCCTTTTCTATCTGCTCCACTTTGCTGGTGGGGTGTGGAAAAGAGCTTCCTCCCGTGCCTGAGCCCGATTCGCGGCCAGCTAAATTGACGACTGTGTCCGTAGGTAACAACACCTTTTCTCGCCAATTTCCAGCCACTACGGCGGCTGGCGATCGCGCGGTGCTCGCTTTCCGTGTACCCGGACAACTACAAACCATTGATGTTTTAGCCGGACAAGAGGTGAAGAAAGGTGAGGTACTTGCCAGACTCAACCCTGACGAATATGCGTTGTTAGAACAGCAAGCCAACGCCAATTTTCAATTAGCCGATGTGCAATTTCAGCGGGCACAGCGATTACGCCAAGACAAAGTCGTGTCCGAGCAGGATTTCGACCAAGCTCAAGCCAATCACAATTCCGCGAAAGCCACCTGGGAACAAGCCAAAGCTAATCTGCGTTATACCCAATTGATCGCCCCTTATGATGGCACCATTTCGCTGATCCCGGCAGAGCAGTATGAGTATGTCGCAGCCAAGCAAGGGGTGATGAATATTCAAACCAATCAACTGCTCAAAGTGCAGTTTCTTCTTCCCGACCATTTGCTTAATCGCTTTTCTCGCGATGGTGTAGAAGCGCATATGGTGTTTGACTCGTTCCCTAACCGCCAATATCCGCTGCAATTTCAAGAGATAGATACCGAGGCCGATTCCAAAACCCGCTCCTATAAAGTGACTATGGTGATGGAAAGACCCAATGATGTCGGCATTTTGCCGGGTATGGCGGGGCGTGTAAGCCTCATGGCTCCGAGTGGTAGCGCGACGGTGATCCCCACTTCTGCATTGTTTGCAGAGCAAGGAGGAAAATACGTATGGCGAGTCGATGAAGCAGGTCTGGTCAGTAAAGCAGCGGTCACTTTGAATGAACAACGCCAAGTGCTTACAGGTTTAAATGATGGTGACCGGATCATTATTTCCGGTGTCAGTGGCGTGACCGAGGGCATAAAAGTGCGTGAATGGGTCAAGGAGCGAGGACTGTAAGATGAAAATAATTCGTTACACCGCTTGGTTGGCTCACTTACTGTTGATCGCAGGATGCAGTGAACCCACGAAGCTTGAACGCGATACGCTACCGCGAGTAAAGGTGGCGCAGGCAGGTGAAAAAGTCAGTGATAAGCTCTTTTTTCCGGCGGTGGCCAATGCGGCTGAACGTTCTCATTTGAGTTTTCGAGTGGCAGGTGAAATCAGTAAGTTCCATGTCAAAGAGGGCGCTCGCGTTAAGCAGGGCGACATCTTGGCTGAAATTGAGCCGACCGATTACCGTTTGGCTGTCGATAATGCTCAAGCACGATTTTCCGTGATTGATAGTCAATATCGGCGTTCACAACCACTGGTCGAAAAAGGCTTATTAGCCAAATCACAGTTTGACGAAATTGCTGCGCAGCGCCAAATCGCTCGTGCTGAGCTTGAGTTGGCGAAACTTCGTCTCTCCTTCACCCAATTACGTGCACCGATGGATGGGATCATCTCGCGTATCAGCGCCGAGCAGTTTGAAAGTGTTCAGGTTGGTCAACAAATCGTCAATATTCACAATATCGATAGTGTTGAAGTCTTGATTCAACTGCCTGATCGCCTGTATGCGACCCAGCCGACGTCCAGCGAGTTGGCGAAGATAGAAACCGTGGTGCGTGTCCCAAGTGGTCAAGTTTACCCCGCACGTATCAAAGAGTTCACCACTGAGCCAGACCCTGCCACGGGGACATTTACTGTCACACTTTCTCTGCCCATGCCAGAGCAAGAACTGATCTTGGATGGCATGGCTGTTGAAGTGAGTGCCAAAGGGCAACATGTTGGGCTAAACCCACTCAACACCATCAGTGTTCCGATTGAGGCGATTTTTAATGCCGACGGTGATGAGTTAGACAAAACCGCTCAATATGTTTGGTTGCTCAACAACGACAACACGGTGAGCAAACGTCAGGTGCGGTTAGCGAAAGCGTCACGCAACCATGTTCAAGTCAGTGAAGGAATTAACGCGGGAGATCGTTTAGTGGTCGCTGGCGTTGCAAGATTGAGAGATGGAATGAAAGTACAAGTCCTTGAGGAGCGTGGCCATGAGTGAACAGAAGCAGACCCCGCCAGAAAATAATGAGAACCAAGGTGTTGCTGCTTACTTCATCAATAATCGCGTGATCAGTTGGATGGTTTCGCTGATTTTTTTGATTGGAGGGACGGCTGCATTTTTTAATTTAGGACGTTTGGAAGACCCCGCTTTTACGATTAAAGATGCCATGGTGGTGACCTCTTATCCGGGGGCAACGCCTCAGCAAGTGGAAGAGGAAGTGACTTATCCGCTGGAAAAAGCGATTCAGCAATTAACTTATGTCGATGAGGTGAATTCGATTTCGAGCCGTGGTTTATCCCAGATCACGGTAACAATGAAAAACAATTATGGCCCGGATGATTTGCCGCAAATCTGGGATGAGCTGCGGCGTAAAGTGAATGATTTAAAAGGCGCTTTACCGCCGGGGGTGAGTCCGCCTTTGGTGATCGATGATTTTGGTGATGTGTATGGCATCTTGTTGGCGGTCACTGGCGAAGGTTACAGCTACAAAGAGCTACTTGATTATGTGGATTATCTGCGCCGTGAATTGGAGTTAATTGATGGCGTCAGTAAAGTCTCAGTCAGCGGGCAGCAACAAGAGCAGGTTTTCATCGAGATCTCGATGAAACGGATCAGCACGCTGGGGATTTCGCCGCAAACCGTCTTCAATCTGCTCTCGACACAAAACTTAGTCTCGGATGCCGGAGCGATCCGGATCGGCTCTGAGTACATTCGCATTCATCCGACAGGTGAGTTTGACGATGTGGAGAAATTGGGCGACCTGATCCTGAGCGAAAGAGGCGCACAAGGGCTGATTTATCTACGCGATGTGGCCGAAGTTAAACGTGGCTACGTGGAAGTTCCAAGTAACGTTATCACCTTTAACGGCAAGCTCGCGCTTAACGTGGGGGTCTCGTTTGCTCAAGGCGTCAACGTGGTGGAGGTCGGGCAACGTTTCGATCGCCGTTTGGCCGAGCTCAAATATCAACAACCGATCGGGATTGATATTGCCGAAGTGTATAGCCAGCCCAAAGAAGTCGATAAATCGGTCAGTGGTTTTGTGGTGAGCCTTGGACAAGCGGTCGCCATCGTTATCATCGTATTACTGTTCTTTATGGGGCTGCGCTCGGGGCTGTTGATTGGTCTTATCCTGCTTTTGACTGTACTGGGCACCTTCATTTTCATGCAGTATTTCAAAATCGACCTACAGCGTATTTCATTGGGCGCGCTGGTTATCGCTTTAGGGATGTTGGTGGATAATGCGATTGTGGTGGTCGAGGGGATTTTGATTGGCACGCAGAAAGGCCGAACGCGCTTGCAAGCGGCAACGGACATTGTCACCCAAACCAAATGGCCACTGCTCGGGGCGACAGTGATTGCCGTGACTGCCTTTGCACCCATTGGCCTGTCGGAAGATGCAACGGGTGAATACTGTGGAACCTTGTTCACGGTATTGCTTATTTCGCTGATGCTGAGTTGGTTTACGGCCATTTCGCTGACGCCATTTTTTGCCGATCTGTTCTTCCGTGGTCAGAAAGCGCCAGCCAACGGTGAAGAAAGTGATCCCTACCAAGGTTTTATCTTTGTGGTCTATCGCCGATTTCTTGAGTTTTGTATGAAGCGCGCTTGGCTAACGATGGGCGTGTTGGTGCTCGGACTTGCAGCGAGTTTGTATGGCTTTACCAAAGTGAAACAAGCTTTCTTCCCATCATCGACCACCCCTATGTTTATGGTCGATGTTTGGATGCCTGAAGGGACGGACATTCGAGCGACGGATGCCATTTTATTAGAGCTGGAAAAATGGTTGTCGGCTCAAGAAAGTGTCGACAGCGTGACCACTACCGCAGGCAAAGGTCTACAACGCTTCATGCTGACTTACTCACCAGAGAAAAGTTATGCCGCTTACGGTGAGATCACCACACGGGTTACGGACTACCAACAGCTCGCTGCCTTGATGGCGCGTTTTCGGGCGCACTTAGACGCCCGCTATCCTCAGATTAACTACAAGCTGAAACAGATTGAGTTAGGGCCAGGTGGCGGAGCCAAAATTGAAGCGCGCATTGTAGGTTCAGACCCAACGGTACTGCGCAGTATCGCAGCGCAAGTGATGGATGTGATGTACGCTGACCCCGGTGCTTACAACATACGCCACGATTGGCGTGAACGCACCAAAGTGTTGGAGCCGCAGTTTAATGAAAGCCAAGCGCGTCGTTATGGGATCACCAAGGCGGATGTGGATGAGTTTTTAGCCATGTCATTCTCGGGTAAAACCATAGGGGTGTATCGGGATGGCACCACCTTGATGCCGATTGTGGCACGTTTGCCGGAAGAAGAGCGGGTGGACATTCGTAATATCGAAGGCATGAAAATCTGGAGCCCAGCACTGAGTGAATATATTCCATTGCAGCAAGTGACCCTTGGTTACGAAATGCGTTGGGAAGATCCGCTGATTGTGCGTAAAAATCGTAAGCGCATGCTGACGGTGATGGCAGACCCAGATTTGTTAGGCGAAGAAACCGCGGCCACGTTACAACAGCGTTTGCAGCCACAGATTGAAGCCATTCCTTTACCGCCGGGTTATTTCCTTGAATGGGGCGGTGAGTATGAGTCATCCGGTGATGCTAAAGCTTCTTTGTTTAAAACCATGCCATTGGGTTATTTGTTCATGTTCCTTATCACCGTATTCTTATTTAACTCGGTGAAGGAGTCGCTGATCGTTTGGCTGACAGTACCTTTGGCGGTGATCGGGGTGACGACAGGTTTGTTGGCGCTGAATACGCCGTTTGGGTTTATGGCCTTGCTCGGCTTCTTGAGTCTTTCGGGTATGTTACTCAAAAACGGCATTGTGTTACTGGATCAGATCGAAATTGAAATGCACTCTGGCAAAGATCCGTATTTGGCGGTTGTCGATGCGTCTTTGAGCCGTGTTCGCCCCGTCTGTATGGCGGCAGTCACCACCATACTCGGTATGATCCCATTGCTGCCGGATATTTTCTTCCGGCCTATGGCGGTGACCATCATGTTTGGTTTGGGCTTTGCGACCGTACTGACTCTGATTGTCGTGCCGGTACTGTATCGCTTATTCCATCATGTAAAAGTCCCACAATAGCGATAATGTCAGTGAAGGCTGATTAGAGACCTTAAAATACGTGGCTCTTTGGAGCCACGTTGCTCATTGAACGAAGAAGGATAAGCATGATGAATGCGGAACAGGGCGTATGTGCTTGGGCGATGAACCATCCCTTAGAGCGTGAATATCACGATAAAGAGTGGGGCAGAGCTGTGCATGATGATACCAAGCTATTCGAGTTTCTTACCTTGGAAGGGGCGCAAGCGGGATTAAGCTGGCTTACGGTATTGAAAAAGCGCGAAGGGTATCGCCAAGCCTTTTTAGGTTATGATTTACAGCGCCTTGCACAGTGTGATGAAAGCCATGTTGAGCAGATCATTGCCGAGTATGATGTAGTAAAGCATCGCGGCAAAATTGCTTCTGTGTTCTCGAATGCGCGAGCCGCCTTGGCGTTACAACAGGAGTTCGGCTCTTTAGACGCCGCGTTGTGGCAATTTGTCGGTGGTCAACCCAAAATCAACCGCTGGGTAAGCATGTGCGATGTCCCCGCCTCAACGGAAGAATCAAAAGCCATGAGCAGATTTCTGAAAAAGCGTGGCTTTAAGTTTGTGGGCGAAACAATTTGCTATGCCTTTATGCAAGCGTGTGGTTTGGTTGACGACCACTTAGTTGGCTGTCCCAATCACTCTCATGCAGACAAGCTCTGATTTACCAAGAGCTGGTTTGGGAAAATACGGAAAATCAAAGCAAATAGGGGCATGAAGCCCCTATTTTGATCATGGAACGAAAAACTGCTATGCATGCAGGATTTGGTTGTAGCGCGCAAAACCCGCTTCCAGATCGGCGATTAAATCTTCGACATCTTCTAACCCGATATGAACCCGGAGCAGAGTGCCGCAGAAGTGAGGATTCGCGACTGAGCGAAGAGAGGTAAAGGCTTTGGGTTCGTGGGCTAAGATCAAACTTTCAAATCCACCCCAAGAAAAGCCCATGCTGAAGTGTTGCATGCCATCGAGTAGAGCGGTTGTGGCTTCTGGATGCGTCGTTTTCAACACAAAAGAGAACAAGCCATTGCCGCCAGTAAAATCACGTTCAAAAAACTCGTGCCCCGGACAGGTTGCTAACGCAGGGTGGCGAACATGATCGACTTCTGGGCGAGTTTGCAACCACTGGGCAATCTGTAAACTGTTTTGTTCATGCTGGCGTAAACGTACATCGAGGGTGCGCAGTCCACGCATTGCCATGTACACATCGTCAGGTGAGGCATATTGTCCCATCAAATAGCTGTGTTCACGCAGTTGTGCCCAACACTTCTCATTGACGACCGCAGTACCGAGCATCACATCAGAATGACCGACAATGTATTTGGTCGCGGCTTGAATGGAAATATCGACGCCATGTTCGAAAGGTGAGAACAGTACCCCAGCCGCCCAAGTGTTATCCAACATGACAACGATGTCGTGCTCGTGAGCGATGCGAGAGAGTGTCGGAATATCCTGCACTTCCATGGTCAGTGAGCCCGGTGATTCGGTAAACAGAACCTTGGTATTGGGTTGAATCAACTCGCGGATACCTTCGCCAAGCATAGGATCATAATAGGTGGTTGATACACCGAGTTTTTTCAGGACTTTCTCACAAAAGTCACGGGTGGGTTCGTAACAGGTATCGACCATCAAGATATGGTCACCTTGCGCAACAAAAGAGAGAATCGCGTTGGTGATGGCCGCTGCGCCACAGGGGTAGAGCACGCAACCTGCGCCGCCTTCAATCTCAACCATTGCTTCTTGAAAAGCGAAGTGAGTTGTGGTGCCACGACGTCCGTAAAACAGGGTTTTGTTGGCGCGATTGATCGCCGCTTGGTTTTTTTGTGCGACCGTATCAAACACCACAGTAGAAGCGCGTTGTACTGGGGGGTTAACCACGCCAAGTGTCCATTTTTTGTTGCGTCCCGCGGTAACGAGGCGGGTCTTTTTACCTTCTGACATCTGCTGTCCTTGTCTGACTTTACAAAACGTTATTTAAACCATTATTTAAACCATGGTGCCGTGCCGGATGGCAACCCCACTCAGTGAGAAAATCACAGTAATGGGTTAAACAGATAAAATACGCGCTCTAAGAATCGGTTGTACCACGGGCGCTGCTCCCACTCGGCATAAACGACGGAATGAGACTGATCAATGTACTGCTGCTGCAGCCAATGCATCTGTTGAGTAAATTCCAGATCATCCACGGCGAGTGTAAGCTCAAAGTTAAGCCATAAGCTGCGCATATCCAGATTCACCGTCCCTACTAAACAGAACTGCTGGTCAATTACGACAGACTTAGTGTGCAACAAACCTCCATCAAACTCATGGATCTGTACGCCAGCTTCGAGCAATTCGCCGTAAAACGCTCTTGAAGCCCATTGCACCATGAGCGAGTCGTTCTTTTTTGGAATAATAATGTCGACTTTGATGCCACGTTGCGCCGTCATTTTTAATGTGGCCAGCAAATCTGCGCTTGGCACGAAATAAGGTGTAGTGATGCAGACTGAGCGATTGGCTTGGTTGATCGCTAACGTCAGCACTTGAGAAATTAAATTCTCAGGCATACCAGGGCCAGAAGGGACAACTTGGATTGGATGCTGAGGCTGATTCGGTTCGAGGCGGCATTCAGGATTTTTCGGCAACATGCGTGAGCCGGTTTCAAATTCCCAATCCCAGCAATGAATGGCCGAGAGGACATTCACGGTCGGTCCTGTCACTCGAACCATAATATCGATCCACTGGCCCACGCCTGCATTTTGCTTGAAGTAGGCAGGGTCAACCATATTCATGGAGCCGGTGTAGGCGATTTCATCGTCAATCACAATGATTTTGCGATGTTGGCGCAGATCTAGCCGACGCAGGAAGATCCGCCAAGGGCTGACTTCTAACGCTTGTACTACCTCTATCCCGGCATCGCGCATCATTTTTTCCCAAGGGCTACGGAAAAAACGTGGGCTGCCAGCAGAATCGAGCAACAGTTTGACGTTGACACCGCGTTTTGAGGCTTGAATCAAGGCCGAAGCAACGGCATCGGCTAAACCACCAGGATGCCAGATGTAGAACACCATACGAATTTGAAACTGGGCGCGTTCAATATCATCAATGATGGCGTGCAAGATTTCATTTGGAGAGTTGAGTAAAGATAAGGTATTGCCACTGAGTGCGGGTATGCCCATCCGGTTGTTACACAGCTCATCAATTCGTGAGATATGTGCTCCCATCCCTTCTTGTACATGGGCTTGGCAATCATTGAGAGAGCGGAACCAGTGGCCGAAAGGCGTGAACATCTCTTTAGCGCGTTCGGCTCTTTTACGGCCGAGGTTGAGTTCCCCAAACAGGAAATAACAGAGCACCCCCACAAACGGGATGATGTAAATCACCATCAACCAAGCTAAAGAAACGCTGACCGCACGTCTTTTCAAGACAACGCGAATCGTGACACCGGCGACCAAAAGCCAATAGATGCCGATACTGAGCAAAGTGAGGAAGTGATAAACCTTGTCCATGCCTATCCAATAACAAACTGATATTCAAAGGGGATAGTAAAGCGAAAGCATAAGAGAAGGAAGCGAACCGGCCAAATTAATACGATAGTTAGGCTTATCCTGCTTGAAACGGCAAGTCGTCCGAATATGGGTAGGATGTTGTTGTTATTAATTTGTAAAAATGAGTGTAAGACATCAAGCTTTGGATGAAAAACAAACAAACGCACCAGAAATATTACTGGTGAATAGCAAAATAGACTGTTCGGGCTTCCAATTTTATTCTTGAACTGATTTACTTGCCATACTTACAAAGTTAGTGATGATTTTGTCATGTGTAATTTTATTTTTACACCTACAATCATAAGCAAACAAACACAATTTATTGGTAGCAAATATGGCAAGTGGTTCTAGAGGTCAGTTCACCTCTCGATTTGGATTTATTATGGCCGCAGCGGGTTCTGCGGTGGGGCTTGGCAATGTGTGGGGCTTCCCAACTCAAGCTGCCAGTAATGGTGGTGCCGTTTTCCTTTTGGTTTATCTCTGTATGGTCTTTCTTCTCGCTTACCCGATGTTGGTGGCGGAGTTAACCATTGGGCGTTATGGTCAATCTAACCCGATACGTGCATTTCGCTCTGTTTGGCCGCAAGGCAAATGGGGTGCGATTTTGCTTGGTATTATCGGCATGGTCGTGGTGTCACTCATCCTTAGCTTTTACGCCATCGTCGCAGGCTGGCTAGTTGGCTCCCTGTTTGGTAGTGGCTTAACGCTGATTGGTGCCGACAGTGCAAGTCAGTGGCTCACCTCGTTCAGTACTGAGCGAAATCTCATTCTGATGGTGTCATTCATGGTATTGACCATGTTTGTGGTGCGTAACGGTGTCGCTAACGGGATTGAAAAATGGTCTACCCGTTTAATGCCACTGCTATTTGTTTTGTTTGGTTTACTGACGGTGTACATCTTCACTCAAGAGGGTGCACTGGATGGACTCAAAATGTATCTGGTACCAGATTTGAGCCACTTTACGCCTGATGTTGTGGTTAGCGCGATGGGCCAAGCCTTCTTCTCGCTGTCACTGGGTGTGTGTGTGATGACCACTTATGGTTCATACCTCAACAAAGAAGCAAATTTGCCGAAAACCGCAGCGCAAGTGGCTTTGATTGATACGGGTGTCGCCTTCATTGCTGGCTTGATGGTACTGCCTGCTATGTTTGTGGCGAAACACAACGGTGTGGAGATTTTCTCTCCATCCGGTGAGTTACTCAATTCTGATACCTTAGTGTTTACCGTGTTACCTGCGATGTTTGACACCATGGGGGCGGTAGGTGCTGTGATTGGTATTATCTTCTTCCTTTTGATGATCATTGCCGCATTGACTTCTTCCATTTCTATGTTGGAAGTGCCCGTCGCTTGCGCAGTGGAAGAGTTACAGCAGAAACGATCTAGTGCGGTGTTATGGATTGGCGGTTTGGTCACGATCATTTCCGGTGTGATTGTGCTGAATTTTTCCAGCTTGTTTGGTTTAGTGATTAATTTCACCACGGTTTACTCGCAACCGATCATCGCACTTTTGATTACCTTGATTGCGGGTTGGATTTGGAATCGTAACCAGATCCTATCGGAACTGAAACAAGGCTGCCCTGACATTGAAAACAGCCTATTTTGGAAAATCTGGCCTTGGTATGTGCGTCTTGTCTGCCCGGTTCTGATGTTGATGGTATTTTTTGCTTAACCCGTGGCAGCGGCTCACAATTATGTGCTCCGCTGTTCTCTTCTCACTATACCCAAACGAC